>NZ_JBBIAB010000010.1 GCF_039634785.1 Tistrella mobilis
CCAGGCCGTTCATAAACCCGGCGGGTTTCCGTCGTCCACATTCTGTCCGCTCCCGTTTCCTCTGGCGCGGCAGAGAATCACAACGGATTCACCGGATTCAATAACCTTCCGGACGGGCTCTAAAGGGTAAGTATCTGGTTAATCAGAGCACCGGCATCCGCTGGCTGATATCGGGCAACACCGAACTGGAGACGAACGAAACTATTTCGACCATCTTCTTGTCCGGAAATATTTCTTCGGAAATCAATACAGGAGATATATTTTCTATTGACTGGGATCTTTTGCCAGCATTTCGCGCATGGATACTCGATGGCGCCGTGGTGGATAGGAACAACATCACGCAGAGGCCAAAGATTCATTACGAGTATATGTCAAACGTACGTTTGAACTCAGCCACCTATGATACGGCCAATCATCGCACCGCCCTTGCCATCGCCTCCCCGACTCCTTCCTGGACCTACAATCAGATCGCCGGATATTGGCTTGTAGATGCGAATAACGAGAAGAGTTATGTGATCCGTGGCAATACCTCCGGGATGACATTCTATGTCGATCATGACCGGGCATCCGAGCTCACCGCGGCAATCTCTGACGGACACAAATTCCACATCCGGTCCGGAATCGATACGACACAGCGCATAATCGGCGGAAAAACGATGTGGGTGGCCGATGGGCGTCTTCGTCTCGGCGACTATCCCATCATCGACTGGCACAACGGAGGTGCCCCACTCTGACGTCAATCGAAATACAATTCGGGCAAGCCGAGACCTTCTAGATGTCTCTCGGCCTACCTCCACCTTACAAGAGCGGCGTCGCGATCTCGATCAAACTGCTGCACACTACAACAAAAAAAGCCGGCCCGAACCCGGACCGGCCTGCGGAAGCGCATTCATCGGAATGCGAGAAGATGGCACCCCCAACGGGAATTGAACCCGTGTCTCCGCCTTGAAAGAGCGGTGTCCTAACCTCTAGACGATAGGGGCATTGCCTGTCTTTCGTGGCCGGTGCGCGGTGCCTTCGGGCGCCGCCGCCGTCCACGGGGCGTACACATATTCGGGGTCGGGCGCTGCGTCAAGCATTTTACGACGAGAGATCGCAAGGCTTGTGCAGGGCCGCTCTGCGGCTTGCGCTCGGGCGGGGCTTGCGCCACCATTCGCCGCCCTTGCCATCCCTCTGGATCCGCGCCCGATCTTGTCCCTTCGTCGTGCCATGACCGGCGCCGTACTGGCGCTCCTGGTGCTCGCCGCATCCGCCGATGCGGCGGAGGGGCCGATGCGGGTGGTGTCGATCAATCTCTGCACCGATCAGCTGCTGCTGCGTTTGGGTGACCCCGGCCAGATCGTCGGGGTCGGCCCGTTGTCGCGCGACCCGAAGCTGTCGGTCGAGGCCGCACGTGCGGCGACCGTTCCCCAGGTGGCCGCCTCGGCCGAGACGGTGCATGCTCTGGAACCCGATCTCGTGCTGGCCGGCCGGTTCGGCGCCACCGCCGCCGCGGCCGCCCTGGAACGGCTGGGCACACGGGTCGAACGCTTCCGTCCTGCCGCCAGTGTCGACATGATCCGCGACGGCCTGCTGCGCGCAGGTCGCCTGCTGGGCCCTGCGGCGAGCGCCCGGGCCGCGGCGGAGGTCGCCCGGCTGGAGGCCCATGCCGCCGACCTTGCCGCCCGCGCCGCCACCCTGCCCCGCCGCCCGCGCGCATTGATGCTGCGCGCCGATGGCAGCATGGTCGGGCCGGGCGGTCTTGCCCATGCCATGCTGGTGATGGGCGGTTTCGACAACATCCTCGAGCATCGGTTCGACCCGGCCGGCCGCGCCCGCCGTGGCGGTGACTGGCGGGTGGAGCTGGAAGCCGCAATCCGCGCCCGGCCCGAGGCGATCCTGATCGAGAGCATGCCCGGCGCCGCGCCGGCCCTGGTCCATCGCCTGCCGCGCCATCCCGCCCTCGCCCGCCTCGCGGCGCTGGGCGACATGGCGCCCGAGATGATCCGCGTGCCGGGCAATCTTCTGGTCTGCGGGCTGCCCGACGCACTCGACATCGCCGAAGCCCTGCTGCCGGTCGCCCGGCGGCTGTCCGCCAGACCCGCGATTGCCGCCGAAGGAGACGCCTCATGAGCGGCACGGCGACCCGCCGGGTGACCTGGATCCTGCTGGCGATCCTGCCTCTGATCGTGGGCTGGGCCTCGCTCGGCTATGGGCCGTCGGGCTGGATCGCGCCCGACCCCCGGGTTCTGCTCGGCATCGATGCGCCGTCCACTGCGTCGGAAATCGTGATGCTGGAGCTGCGCCTGCCCCGCACGCTGATCGCCATGATGATCGGTGCGGTGCTGGGGGCCTGCGGGGCAGCGCTTCAGGGGCTGACCCGCAACCCGCTGGCGGAGCCATCCACCCTCGGCGCCTCGTCTACAGCGGCTCTGGGCGCCGTGACCGCGATCTATTTCGGCCATGCCGGCGTGCTCGACGGTCCCGCACCGGCCGCGGCGGGGCTTGCCGGCGCGGCGATCGGCCTGGCGCTGGTCCTGGCGCTGGGGCGCGGTGGCGGGCTGTCGCTGATTCTGGCAGGCGTGGGCGTCGGCGCCCTCGCCACCGCCTTCGTCTCGCTTGCCCTCACTTTCGCCCCCAGCCCCTATGCGACGCTGGAAATGGTCGACTGGCTGATCGGATCGGTTGCCGATCGCACGCTTGCCGATGCCGGACTGCTCGCCCCCTTTGCGGCCGTCTCTCTGCTGCTGCTCACCGGCTGCGGCGCCGGGCTCGATGCCCTGGGGCTGGGAGAGCGCACCGCCCGTTCGATGGGCGTGCGCCTTGGCCGGCTGCGCCTGCAGGTGGTGGCGGCGACCGCGATCGGGGTCGGATCGGCCACCGCCGTTGCCGGCGGCATCGGCTTCGTCGGGCTGATCGTGCCCCATGCCCTCAGACCCTTCGTCGGCCATCGCCCCGGCCGGCTGGTGCCGGCAAGCATGGCGGGCGGCGCGGTCCTGCTGCCGCTGGCCGATCTTGCCGGCCGGCTGATCGGCGACGGTACCGAAATCCGCGTCGGCGTCGCCACCGCGCTGATCGGCGCACCGGTCTTCCTGCACATCCTGCTGACCCGGGCCCGGGCGGAGCGTGGCTCATGGTGAGCGCCATGCCGACCCTCGACCTTGCGGATGTCCGCGCCGTGCTGGGCGATCGGACCATTCTGGACCGGGTTACCCTCACTTTGCCGGCCGGCGGTCTCATCGCCCTGGTCGGGCCGAACGGGGCCGGCAAATCGACCCTGCTCGCGATCCTGGCCGGGCTGCTTGCGCCGGCCACGGGCGAGGTCCGGCTGGACGGCGAGCCGCTCGCCCGCCTGGGCGACCGTGCCCGGGCGCGGGTGATGGGCTATCTGGAACAGCAGCCGGAATGCCATTGGCCGCTGAGTGTCGCGGCCCTCGCCCGCCTCGGCCGCCTGCCCCATCGCGGCGCCTTCGGCAGTCTGGATCCGCGCGCCGACGCAGCGGCGGTCGAAGCCGCCCTCGCCCGCACCGGCATGACCGGTTTCCGCGACCGGCGGATCGATCACCTGTCGGGCGGGGAGCGGATGCGCGCCCATCTCGCCCGCGTGCTCGCCGGCGAGCCGCGGGTCATCCTCGCCGACGAGCCGCTGGCCGGGCTCGACCCGGCCCATCAGCTGGAGGTCATGGCGCTGCTGCGCGACCTCGCGGCCCAGGGACGGGTCGTGGTGGTGGTTCTGCACGATCTGGCGCTTGCCGCCCGCTTCGCCGACCGCGCGATCCTGCTGGGCGAGGGCCGGGTCCTGGCCGATGGCCCGCCCGAAACAGCGCTCGACGATGCCGCCCTCGCCCGCGCCTATGGCGTTTCGGTCACGCGGGTGGAGATCGACGGCCGGCGGGTGCCATTGCCGACCACGCGCCTTTGAAGCAGGACAGTGGCGTCAGCGGGCGACCGCCACGTCGTCGATGAACATCTGAACGTCGTCGCGGCCCTGCCAGCGATCACGCCTGAGACCGCCCGCCACATGCAAAGGCATGCCGCGCGCCTGAAGCAGCGCGCTGCCGATGGCATTGTCGGCCGCACGGAAGGCCATGCCCTTCAGCCGCGAGCCATCCTCGGCGCCCATGATCACCCGGATATGCCCCTGGCCGACGACATCCGCCTTCAGGATCCGCACGCCCGACAGCGCGAAGCGCGGCTGGGCATTGCCGGTCCCGAAGGGGCCGATACGCTCCAGCACCGAGACCAGATCGGTGGTGGCCCCACCGACCGCCAGCACACCATCCAGGCCCAGCCGCGGGGCCGGCGGCTCGCCACCGGTCTGGGCGACGATGCGCTCGGCCAGGAAGCCATGCAGATCGACCAGCTGCCCCACCTCGACCGTCAGCCCGGCCGCCATGGCATGGCCGCCGCCATTGACCAGCAGCCCGGCCTGGCGCGCGGCCGTCACGGCGGACCCCAGATCGACGCCCGGCACCGAGCGGCCGGAGCCCTTGCCGATGCCGGTGGTGCCGTCGACCGCGACCACGAAGACCGGCCGATGGAAGCGTTCCTTGATCCGCCCGGCCACGATGCCGATCACGCCCGGATGCCAGCCGTCGCCCGCGACCAGGATGAAGGGCGCATCGGCCTGGCGTTCGGCGGCCTCGAGCGCCTCGGCCTCGACCGCCGCCTCGATCTCGCGGCGTTCGGTGTTCAGCCGGTCGAGTTCCATGGCGATGCCGGTGGCCTCGTCGGGATCGTCGGTGCCAAGAAGGCGCGCGCCCAGATCGGCCTGACCGACCCGGCCGCCGGCATTGATCCGCGGCCCCAGCACATAGCCGAGATGATAGGCTTCGGGTGCCTCGTCCAGGCGGGCAATATCGGCCAGCCGCGCCAGCCCGGTGTTGCGGCGCCGGGCCAATACCTTGATGCCCTGGGCGACGAAGGCCCGGTTGACGCCCGTCAGCGGCACCACGTCACACACGGTGCCGAGCGCCACGAGATCCAGCAGTCCCATCAGATCGGGCGGCTTGACGCCCAACCTGTCATACACGCCGCCGTCACGCAGGGCGCGGTTCAGCCCCACCAGCAGCAGAAACGCCACGCCCACCGCGGCCATCTGGCCATGGGGGCTGGTTTCGTCGAAACGGTTGGGGTTGACCACGGCAAGGGCCGCCGGCAGTTCCGGCTCACCGATATGATGATCGACGACCACCACGTCGAGATGGGCGGCCCGCGCGGCCTCGAGGGCGGCGAATGCCGTGGTGCCGCAATCGACCGTCACCACCACCCGCACGCCACGGGCGGCGAGCGCGGTCATGGCCGCGGCGTTGGGACCATAGCCCTCGGTCATCCGGTCGGGAATATAGACCACCACCGGCACGCCGATCCCGCGCAGAAACCGGGTGACGAGTGCGGTGGAGGTGGCGCCGTCGACATCGTAATCGCCGAAGACCGCGATCGGCTCACGGGCGGCGATCGCCGCAGCCAGACGGTCGACGGCCCGGTCCATATCGCGCAGATGCGACGGATCGGGCAGTGCGACACGCAGGCTGGGGTTCAGGAAATCGTCGGCGTCGTCCAGGCCGACCCCGCGCCCGGCCAGGACCCGCCCGACGATCTCGGGCAGGCCCAGGCGCTGGGCAAGGGCCAATCCCAGGCGCTGATCGGCGAGCCGCGTTTCCCAACGTCGTCCGCCAAGCGAGCGTTCGACGCCGAGAACCGCGGCATCACGGAGCAGAACGTCCATGGGCAGGTTCGATACTCCGGAGAGAAGGAGGATCGCTCGGAGAGAGCGGCCGGATCAGTCGAAGGCGGTCTTGCGGCCGAAATTATGCTCGGCCGAGATCACCCGGACGGTGCCGGTCTTGGACCGCATGATCAGGCTCTGGGTCGACCAGTGGTTCACGCCCACGCGATGCACGCCGCGCAGCATCGAGCCGTCGGTCACGCCGGTGGCCGAGAAGATCACGTCGCCCGAGGCCAGATCCAGCAGGTTGTAGATCCGGTTGAGGTCGGTGATGCCCAGGCGATGGGCACGGCCGCGCTCGTCGTCATTGCGGAACAGCAGCTTGCCCTGCATCTGGCCGCCGATGGCGCGCAGCGCCGCCGCCGCCAGCACGCCTTCCGGCGCACCGCCCGAGCCCATATAGATGTCGATGCCGGTATCGGGACGCGCGGTCGCGATCACGCCGGCCACGTCACCATCGCCGATCAGCTGGATGCGCACACCCGCTTCGCGAACCCTGGCGATCAGCTCGGCATGGCGCGGGCGGTTCAGGATGCAGGCGGTCAGGTCGGAAATCTCGACGCCCTTGGCCCGGGCCAGGCTCTTCAGGTTCTCTTCGACCGTGTTCTCGAGGCTCACCACACCCTCGGGCAGGCCGCCGCCGACGGCGATCTTGTCCATATAGACGTCGGGCGCGTTCAGGAACTTGCCCTCTTCGGCCATGGCCAGAACCGCGAGCGCGTTGGGGCCGCCGGTGGCGCAGATGGTGGTGCCTTCCAGCGGGTCGAGGGCGATATCGACCTTCGGACCCTTGCCGGTGCCGACCTTCTCGCCGATGTACAGCATCGGGGCTTCGTCGCGCTCGCCCTCACCGATCACAACCGTGCCATCGATCTCGAGGCTGTTCAGCGCGCGGCGCATCGCGTCCACGGCGGCCTGGTCGGCGGCCTTCTCGTCACCCTTGCCGATCATCTTGGCGCAGGCCAGCGCGGCGAATTCGGTGACACGCACGGCCTCAAGGGCCAGGTTGCGATCCATGCTGTAAGTGATCATCGCTCTCGTCTTGTAGCCGTTCAGCGTCGGTCTGAAACCCACGGGGGAAAATAACGCAACGACCGCCCGGAATCATCAGGGTTCCGGACAGCCAGATTGCGGCCGGGTCGCGCCGACGACGGATGTCATCCCACTCCGGCGATACCCTAAGCCCGAAGCGCCTCGGGCGCCAGAGGCTGAATCGGGGGATGGACACCAACCGGATGGAAAACGGGCGGGATATGCAGCCTGTCCTGCCCGTTCACCCGTTCGTCGTCTGGTTCAGAGGCTGTTTTCGATCCGGATCATCCGCGGCGGCTCGATCACCGCCGGCAGGGCGGCGATGGTGTCGAGCGCCCGGCGCAGCGCCGCCTCGGAGGTGGCATGGGTGGTCAGCACCACCGGCACCGCCTCCACCTCGCTGCGCCCGCGCTGGATCAGGCTTTCAAGCGAGACCTGCTCGGTGGCGAAGGCGCGTGCCACATCGGCCAGAACGCCCGGCTGATCCAGCACCATCAGGCGGATATAGAAGGCACCGACATGGGCATCGATCGGCGCCGCGGCCGGCGCACCCAGCGCCAGAGCCGGTACCGAGAAGGCCGGCACAGCGAAGGCCGGGCCGCCATGGCCGCGGGCAATGTCGATCAGATCGGCCACCACCGCCGAAGCCGTGGGGCCGCGGCCGGCGCCGCGACCCTGGAACATCGTGCCGCCCACGGCATCGCCTTCGGCGACCACGGCGTTGAACACGCCTTCGACATGGGCGATCGGCGCCGACAGCGGCACCATGCAGGGATGCACCCGCTGTTCAAGCCCCTGCCCGGTCATCCGCGCCACCCCCAGCAGCTTGATCCGGAAGCCCAGCTCCTCGGCAAAGCGGATGTCGTCGATGGTGACGTGGCGGATGCCCTCGACATGGATCGCATCGATATCGGGCCGGCCACCGAAGGCCAGCGCCGCCAGGATCGCCAGCTTGTGTGCGGTGTCGATGCCGTCGACGTCGAAGGTCGGATCGGCCTCGGCATAGCCCAGCGCCTGGGCCTGGGCCAGCACGTCCGAGAAGTCGCGACCGGTGGTCCGCATCTCGGTCAGGATGTAGTTGCAGGTGCCGTTCAGGATGCCGTAAACCCGGCCGACCGCATTGCCGGCCAGACCTTCGCGCAGCGCCTTCAGGATCGGAATACCGCCGGCAACCGCCGCCTCGAAGGCCAGCGCCAGACCGCTTTCCTCGGCGGCTGCCGCAAGCTCGGGGCCGTGGGCTGCGATCATGGCCTTGTTGGCCGTCACGAAGGACTTGCCGCCTGAGAAGGCGGCACGGGCAAGATCCAGCGCCGTCCCCTCTGCGCCGCCGATCAGTTCGACGACCACGTCGACGTCGTCGCGCCGGGCCAGTGCCACGGCGTCATCCTCCCAGCCCAGGCCGCCCAGATCGACGCCGCGATCCCGGCTGCGATCACGCGCCGAGACCGCGGTCACCTCGATCGGCCGTCCGGCACGGGCGGCGATCAGCGCCGCCTGGTTGCGCAGGATCTCGACGACCCCGACACCCACGGTACCGAGGCCGGCCACACCCACACGGAGCGGCACGGCATGCCCGGAGGCGGCGGAGAGGGGACTGGCGTTCATCGGACTTCCTCGAGTGCTTCGGCAGGTTTCAGGGCCTGTTCTTCACGGTATTCCTTGAAGAACCGCTTGATGTTGCGCACCGCCTGACGGATGCGGTGCTTGTTCTCGACCATGGCGATGCGGACATAGCCGTCGCCATATTCACCGAAGCCGATGCCCGGAGACACCGCGACATCGGCGCGGGCGAGCAGCAGCTTGGAAAATTCGAGCGAGCCCAGATGCTTGAACTCGTCGGGGATCGGCGCCCAGCAGAACATCGAGGCCTTCGGCGTCGGCACCGGCCAGCCGATGCCGTGCAGGCCTTCGACCAGCACGTCGCGACGCTCGCGATAGAGCGTCCGCATCTCCTCGACGCAGTCTTGCGGACCGTTCAGCGCCGCGGCACCCGCCACCTGAACCGGGGTGAACTGGCCATAGTCGAGATAGGACTTGATCTTGGCCAGCGCCTGGATGAGACGCCGGTTGCCGGCGGCAAAGCCCACGCGCCAGCCGGCCATGTTGTAGGTCTTGCTGAGGCTGGTGAACTCCACCGCCAGATCGCGCGCACCCGGCACCGACAGGATCGAGGGCGGCGGCACGCCGTCGAAATAGACCTCGGCATAGGCGAGGTCCGAAAGGATGTACATCTCGTGGCGGCGGGCGAAGGCGACCAGCTTTTCATACTGGGCGACGTCGATCACCTCGGAGGTCGGATTGCCCGGATAGTTCAGCACCATCGCCACCGGCTTGGGCGAGGTGTGGCGCACGGCATATTCCAGCTCGGCCAGGAAATCATAGCCGGGGCCATGGGGCACATGGCGGATATTGGCGCCGGCGATCACGAAGCCGTAGGGATGGATCGGATAGCTCGGATTGGGGACCAGGATCACGTCGCCCGGCGTGGTGATCGCCGAGGCGAGATTGGCGAGCCCTTCTTTCGAGCCGATGGTCACCACGACCTCGGTCTCAGGGTCGATCTCGACCCCGAAACGGCGGCGATAATAGCTCGACGCTGCCCGGCGGAGGCCCGGAATGCCGCGCGACTGGGAATAGCGATGCGTCTTCGGATCGCGCACCGCCTCGACCAGCTTGTCGACGATATGGGCCGGCGTCGGGGTGTCGGGATTGCCCATGCCGAGATCGATGATGTCGCGGCCGGCGGCGCGCAGCCGGGCCTTCATCTGGTTGACTTCGGCGAAGACATACGGCGGCAGCCGCCGGATCCGCGCGAATTCGTCTGCCATGGGACCACTTCCCGTCGATCGTCTCGCAGCTTGGAGACCAGGTGAAGCAGGTGGCGGAACTTCCGTCGCCCGCAAGGGAGGTTCGAACGTCTCCGGGCGCGGGATGCGTCGGCGCCGGGGCGCCGCCCCCGCACGGCGCCCGTCGTCCGCTACAGGGGAAAATTTTCGCTTTTTAGCGGATGCCCCCGGTGGGTGCGATGAAAATTTCAAAATCCGGGGCCATCGAGCCTGCCGGCGCCTGGATCCGCGCGATCCGGGTGGCGGGCGCCCCCATCTCGGCGAGACGACGGGATGCGGCCTCCAGCCGCGCGGTGGCCAGTGCCGTTCCCTGATCGGTTCCGGCGACGAGCGCCAGGCTTTCGTCCCGCGCTGCGGCGATCCGCCAGGCGGCGCGCAGTTCGGCCGCCGCGGCATCGTCGATCGCGGCACTGCCGGGGGCGAAACCGATCCGGCCCACCGAAAGCCCGGGCCGCGGCGCCTCGGGGCGGCTCGCCGCCGCAGCAGCGGCGGCCGCAGCCTCGGCAATCGCCTGGCCGGCGCGGGCCTGGTCACTCGCCAGGCCCTGGCGGATTTCGGCCCGTTCGGCAAGCGGGGTCACCGGCGGCGCCTTCTCGGGCACCGAATTCAGGGTCGGGAACGGGGCCGCCGCAAATTCCGCGCGGGCAGCCCGGATATCGGGATCGGTGCCGGCGCCGGGCCCTTCGGCACAGGCGCCGAGGGCGAGCGCGAACACGACGGCCACGGCCATGCCGCCGCCCGCGCGTCCCGCGAAATTCCGTCGCATCCCCACCGAGGCAGCGTTGAGCCCCGCCGCCTGCACCCGTATCATGGCCTTCACCTCGACCTCGCAGTACCACCGATCGCCGACTGTGGCGGCGCAACTATAAGGGACGTAAGGATGGCCGAGCAAGGAGCCGACCGGGGAAGCAGCACCGGCAGCCGTGACGACGCCGACGCCTTCGCACGCAACATGCGCGAGGTTGCCGAGCGCAGCCAGCAGATCATCCGCGATTTTCTGTCGCGGAACGAAGGCCTGGACACGTCCGCTCCCGCCGATCCCCTGAACCTCACCACCGCTTTCACCCATCTCACCGAGCGCATGATGGAGAACCCGGCCCGTCTGGTCGAGGCCCAGGCTGCGCTCTGGCAGGATTATCTCAATCTCTGGCAGTCCACCGCCAGCCGCATGGCCGGTGGCGAGGCGAAGCCGGTCATTGCACCCGAGCCGTCCGACAAGCGGTTCAAGGACAAGGACTGGAGCGAGAACCAGCTCTTCGACTTCATCAAGCAGTCCTACCTGCTCACCGCCCGCTGGATTCTGAACACCGTGCACGGTGTTCAGGGCATGGACCCCGACGAAGCCCGCAAGATCGACTTCTACACCCGTCAGTTCGTCGATGCGATGGCGCCGTCGAATTTCGTCACCACCAACCCCGAAGTGCTGCGGGCGACGATCGAGAGCAAGGGCGAGAATCTGGTCCGCGGTCTCAACAACATGATCCGCGACATGGAGAAGGGCGGCGGTGAGCTGCGCATCTCCATGACCGACGAGAAGGCTTTCGAGCTGGGCCGCAACGTCGCGACCGCACCGGGCAAGGTGGTGTTCCAGAACGGGCTGATGCAGATCCTGCAATACACGCCCACCACCGAGACCGTGCACAAGCGGCCGCTGCTGATCGTGCCGCCATGGATCAACAAGTTCTACATCCTCGACCTTCAGCCCAAGAACTCGTTCATCCGCTTTGCGGTCGAACAGGGCCACACCGTCTTCGTGGTCTCGTGGGTGAACCCTGACGAGGAGATGGCGAAGAAGACCTTCGAAGACTACATGGTGGAAGGTCTGATCACCGCCCTCGACAAGGTGACCGAAGAAAGCGGCGTGGCCGAGGTCAACGTCATCGGCTACTGCATCGGCGGCACGCTGCTCGCCACCACGCTGTCCTATCTGAAGGCGCAGGGCGACAAGCGGGTCAAGAGCGCCACCTTCTTCACCACCCTCACCGACTTCCGTGATGCCGGCGACATCAAGGTCTTCGTCGACGAAACTCAGATCGGCAACCTGGAAAAGGTCATGTCGAAGAAGGGTTATCTCGAAGGCCGGAAGATGGCGACCGCGTTCAACATGCTCCGGTCCAACGACCTGATCTGGAGCTTCGTGGTCAACAACTATCTTCTGGGCAAGGATCCCTTCCCCTTCGACCTGCTCTACTGGAACAGCGACGCCACCCGCATGCCGGCGGCGATGCACAGCTTTTATCTGCGGCATATGTACCGCGAGAACAAGCTGGTGGAGCCGGGCGGCATCACCATGCGCGGCGTGCCCATCGACCTCAGGCAGATCGACATCCCGGTCTACATCCTGTCGGCGCAGCAGGACCATATCGCGCCGTGGAAATCGACCTATCGCGCCACCCAGCTCTATTCGGGCAACACCCGCTTCGTGCTGGGCGCCTCGGGCCATATCGCCGGCGTGATCAACCCGCCGGCGGCCAACAAGTACAACTACTGGACCAACAAGGATCTGCCTGCCGATCCGGAGGCCTGGTTTGCCGGCGCCGAGAAACATGCCGGCTCGTGGTGGGTCGACTGGGCGAAATGGATCAAGCGCCTGGGCGGCGCGCAGGTGCCGGCCCGGACCCCGGGCGAGGTTCTGGGGGTGATCGAGGACGCCCCCGGCAGCTATGTGAAGATGCGTGACTGACCAGAGCCTCTGACGAAGATCCCGGCGGTTTCTCCCCAGGGAGGAACCGCCGGTTCGGTTTCAGGCGGTGACGGTCTCCAGAAAGGCCCTGGCCGCCCGCCCCAGATAGCGCTCGCGATGCAACAGCAGGTGAAAGGCCCGCTGCGGCAGGTCGAGTACGGGGCTGCGCAGGCTTCCCAGCGCCAGCCCGCCCGCGACCACCAGAGCGGAGAGCGCGGTCGCCCCCGCCCCGGCCTCCACCGCTGCCCGCACCGATTCGTTCGAGGGCAGCTCCAGCACCACATTCAGGGTGTCGGGATCCACGCCCAGGCCGGCGAGCGCCCCCTCGAACTCGGCACGAGTGCCGGACCCGCGTTCGCGCAGCACCCAGGGGGTTTCCGCCAGCTGGCCGGGGGCCACATGGGGCAGCGCCGCCCAGGGATGGCCTGCCCCCACCACCAGCATCAGCCGGTCGCCGGGCAGAAGCCGTTCCGACAGCGACGGATCCTCGACCGGTCCCTCGACGAAGCCCAGATCGGCGGTTCCGGCCCTGACCGCCGCCGCGACCTCGGCGGTGTTGCCGATTGCGATCTCGACGGTGACCGCCGGGAAATCGGCCATGAAGCCGATCAGCCGCGTGGGCAGCCAGTAATTGGCGACCGTCTGGCTGGCGTGAATGCGCAGCCGGCCCCGCGGATTGCCGGCAAGATCCGCCAGTGCCTGTTCGGCAGCCGCAGCCCGGGCCAGCACTGCGCGGGCCTCTTCCAGGAAGATCCGGCCGGTCTCCGCCAGTTCGATGCCGCGCCCGACCCGGTGGAACAACGCCACCCCGTGACGGGCCTCCAGCGCCGCAATCGCCGCAGAAACCGTCGACTGGGTCAGGTTCAGCGCCCGCGCAGCCCGGGTCACATGGGCATGCTCGGCGACCGCGACGAAGATTCTGAGCTGTTCCAGGGTCATGATGCCGCCGTCATCCGGCCATGAAAGGGTATCGGCGCCGGACGCAAGAGCGGCGCCCGCAGGGGCGCCGTCATCAGATCGGATCTGGAAACATCGGGCGGGGTCATCCGGACATCATGCCGCCACGCCGCATCCTGGGGCAACGGCTTCGACATAGGATGGCCCGCCGGATCAGCCGAGCACCGAGACCACGGCCAGCGGCACGGCGCCGACCACCAGGGTGAGCATCAGGCCCAGGATCACCGGGCGGATGCCGCGGGCCTTCACCTTGCCGAGATCGGTGCCGAAGCCGATCGCCGCCAGCGCCACCGTCAGCATGATCGGGGTCGCCGCCGCAGAGACATGGCGAACCTCTTCCGGCACCACCCCCAGGCTGTTCAGCCCGGCAAGCACCACGAAGCCGACCGCGAACCAGGGAACCGGCACCTTGGCCGCGGCTGCCTCGGCATCCTCGATCGCATGGTCACCGCGGCGGGCGGCACGGTCCGCCGCCCAGACCAGCAGGCCGACCACCGGGGCGAGCATGGCGACACGGGCGAGCTTGGCAATCACCGACACCTCACCGGCCGCCGTGCCGTGCTGGAAGCCGGCCGCCACCACCTGCGCCACCTCGTGCACCGAGGCACCGATCCAGAGGCCGTAGGAGCGATCGTCGAGGCCGAGCGCGGTGCCCAGCAGCGGCCAGAGGGCCATCACCGCCGTTCCGAACAGCGTGACCACGCCCACCGCATAGGCGATCTCGTCATCGCGGGCCCGCACGGCCGAGCCCACGGCCGCCGCAGCCGAGGCACCGCAGATCGCGGTGCCGCCGCCGATCACCGTGGCCAGTCGCGGCTCCACCCCGACCAGCCGGCCCAGCGGCCGGGCCAGCGACAGGGTCACGCCCAGGGCCGCCAGCGCGGCCAGAATGCCATCGAGGCCAAGCCCCAGAATGTCGCCGGCGGTGACCTGCAGCCCGAGCAGCGCCACGCCAAGGCGCATCAGCGGCTTGGAGGCGACCGCCAGACCGGGGGCCGCCACGGCAGGCGCCCGACCGATCACCGCCCGCAGGACAAGCCCCAGTCCGATCGCGACCAGCACCGGGCTCACCGCCTGCATGCCCGAGGCGCGAACCATCAGGATCGCCGCGCCGCCGATCACGCCGGCCAGCGCCAGCCCCGGCAGTTTCGCTGCAAGCCGTGGCAGGGCTCCTGCGGTTTCAGTGGTGGGAAGGCTCGCCATGGCGTGATCTCCGGTCCGTCCTGCCCGGGGGTGATTTTTGCACCTCCCGGGGTGTGGTTCATGACCGAAAGATGACCGTTGGCGACCGTTCGCTCCAATGAATTATATAGCTTGTTCTGATCGATTTTACCGAATGATCAGGATACCGGCACCACGGCGGCGCCGAGCACCTCGCGGGCGATCTCCTGGTGGCTGGCGGCAAGCCCCGAATAATGACGGGCCGTGGCGGCAAGCCGGGGCATGCCCTCCTCGCCCAGATCGCGCAGCTTCTTGGCCGGTACGCCGCCCCAGAGCTCGCCGGTCGCGACCCGCTTGTCATTGCCGACCAGTGCCCCCGCGCCGACGATGGCGCCCCCTTCGACCACGGCGCCGTCCAGCACGGTGGCGCTCATCCCCACGAAGGCGCCGCTCATCAGGGTGCAGGCATGGATCATCGCGCGATGGCCGATGGTGACGTCGTCGCCGATCAGCGTCGGATGCGCCAGACGGCTGACATGGACGATGGTGCCGTCCTGAAGATTGGTGCCGCGGCCGATATGGATATGGTTCACATCGCCGCGCAGCACGCAGCCATACCAGATGCTGCTCTCGGGCCCGATCTCCACCTGGCCCACCACCACCGCACCCGGCGCCACGTAACAACTGGCGTCGATCTTCGGCCAGATGCCGTCGAAGGGCAGGATGATCGCGCCGGGGAAGCGCGCGGCAAGTTCCGCCGACGGCACCGGATCGGCCGGCGGCGTGATGGTGAGTTCGGTCGAAGACATGACGTCAGTCCCTTGTTCTTCTTCTGAAAAGGCTGGCGAATCGCCCTCAGGCGACGTGATCCAGCCGCCCCTGATCCAGCCGCACCCGACGGTCCATGCGGGCGGCGAGTTCGGGATTGTGGGTGGCGATCAGCGCCGCCACGCCCTGATCCCGTGCCGCGGAAACCAGCAGGCCGAACACCCGTTCCGCCGTTTCGGGATCCAGATTGCCGGTCGGCTCGTCGGCCAGCAGCAGCCGGGGCCGGTTGGCCAGCGCGCGGGCGATCGCCACCCGCTGCTGCTCGCCGCCCGACAGCCGCGCCGGGCGATGATCGGCGCGGGCAGACAGCCCCATCAGCTCCAGCAGCTCGGCCGCGCGGGCACGGGCCCTGGACCGCCCCTGCCCCGCCAGCAGCTGCGGCATCATCACATTCTCGATCGCCGAGAATTCGGGCAGCAGGTGATGGAACTGATAGACGAAGCCGATGGTCGCGCGGCGCAGCCGGGTGCGCACCCCGTCATCGGCACGGCCGGCATCGGTGCCGTCGATCACCACCCGGCCGCCATCGGGCCGCTCCAGCAGGCCGGCAGCGTGCAGCAGGGTCGACTTGCCGGCACCCGAGGGGCCGATCAGACCGACCATCTCGCCCGGATGCAGGCGGAAATCGATGCCGCGCAGCACCTCCAGCACCTGGCCGCCCTGTTCGAAACGGCGGACCAGGCGTTCCAGGATCAGGACCGGCTCACTCATAGCGCAGCGCCTCCACGGGATCGAGGCGGGCAGCGCGCCACGCCGGATAAAGCGTCGCCAGGAAAGACAGCACCAGCGACAGGCCGACCACGCTCACCACATCCGACCAGACCACATCCGCCGGCAGTTTCGACAGGAAGTAGATCTCGGCCGAAAACAGCTGCGTGCCGGTCAGGGCCTGCAGCGCCTGGCGGATGCTTTCGATATTGGTGGCGAAGGCAAGCCCCAGCACGAAGCCGATGAAGGTGCCGACGATGCCGATCGAGGCGCCGGTCATCATGAAGATCCTGAGGATCATGCCCCGTGTGGCCCCCATGGTGCGCAGGATGGCGATGTCCCGCGACTTGTCCTTCACCAGCATCACCATGCCCGAGATGATGTTGAAGGCAGCGATCAGAATGATCAGGGTCAGGATCAGGAACATCACATTGCGCTCGACGTCGAGCGCGCCCACCAGCGTCGAATTGGTCTGCTGCCAGTCGGTCAGCACCACGCCGCGATCGGCGATGATCGACCCGATCTCGCCGCGGATCGCCTTGACGTTCTGCGGGTCGGTGACGTCCACCTCGATCGCGGTCGCCGCATCACCGGTCTGGAAGAAGGCCTGGGCGGTATCGAAGGGCATGAAGACCAGCGAGCTGTCGAATTCGAACATGCCCACTTCAAACAGGCCGACCACCGGAAAACTCACCTGCCGGGGCATGCCGCCGAACGGCGTCGCCACGGTGCGTGGCGAGATCAGGTTCAGTTCGTCGCCGAGCCGGAGCCCCAGGCGCTGGGCCATGCGGGTGCCGATCAGCACGCCCTTGCCCTGGAAATCGTCCAGACTGCCGGCGCGGATATTGTTCGCGATCAGGGTCTTGCGCTCAAGGCTTTCGCGGGTGAAGCCGCGGACCAGCGCGCCGCGGGCATCGTCGGGCCCGCTCGCCAGCACCTGGCCTTCGACCATCGGCAGGGCGCGGACGACCACCTGGGCCTTTTCCAGGTCGGCGGCGATTCCGCCATAATCCTGGATGCCGCGCCCCGAGGCACTGAACACGGTCATATGACCGTTGAGGCCCAGGATCCGGTCGACCAGCTGGTCGCGGAATCCCTTCATCACCGCCAGCACCACGATCAGCGTGCCCACGCCGAGCGCAATGCCCAGAAGCGAAAAGCCGGCGATGACCGAGATGAACCCTTCCTTCCGCCGGGCTCTGAGATAGCGGAAGGCGAGAAGACGCTCGACTGTCCTGAACATGCGGGTTCCGTTGGCCAGAGGATCGAGGGGATGGGGAGGATGCGTGCGGGCCGACTTTAGGCACAGCCCGGCCATGGTGCAACCAAATGCCCCGTCATGCAGAGCGGATCACGACATCGTCACGGGATCGGGGCCGGAAACCGGTCCATGATCCCGGGATCCCCTGCGAGCGGAGCGGGTGACGATGCCACAGGATCCTCGGCTTGAAGCCCTGCAGAACGGGCTGCTGCACAGGATAGAGAGCTATGTGCCGGTGCGCGGACGGCCGGCACCGCCGCGCCCGGCCCTGATCGAGGCGTTCCGGCGCTATCCTCGCCACCTCTTTTTGCCGCGCTACCGGCCGGCGGATCAGCCTGAGGGACCGGCACGCGCTCCGGGTGACGCCGACTTTCCAGAGGGCGCCTATCACGACCGCCCGCTCTGTTACGTCGACGAGCACGGTATCTCCCTGCCCGCCTCCTGCTCCGAGCCGGGCTTCATTTTCCATCTGGCCGAGTTGCTGGACGTCCGGCCCGGTCATCGGGTGCTGGAGATCGGCTGCGGCACCGGCTGGCTGCTCGCGATCCTCGCTCATGCCGCCGGGCGGAATGGAAAGGTGGTGGGCGTGGAGATCAACCCCGCTCTGCAGGCCCTGGCCGCCCGCAACCTTGCCGCGGCGGGAGCAACCAATGCGATCGCCGTGGCAGGTGACGGCCTGACCGCTGCCGGCCCGGGACCCTTCGACCGGATGATCATGACCGCCTCGGCCTGGCAGCTGCCGACCAGGATTCTAAGCCTGCTCACGGAAGACGGGCTTGCCGTCCTTCCAATTCGTAACAAAGGCTTGTCCGAAGAGGTTCACGTTCTGGAGCGGCGCGGCCCGGCGCTGGTGTCGCGCCTGACACGCCTCTGCCGTTTCGTGCCGCTGACCGGCCGCGATGGCGCGGATGAAGATCTTCTGATGCCTCGTCTGGCCACCGATCCCGACATCGCCCGGCTTGGCGAAACCGGGCAGCCACGATCGCTCGACTTCGGCCAACCGACACCGGATCAGATGATGCCGCCGGCGCTCGCCTTCACCGCCTGGATGTCAAAGCTGGAGCCGCGCTTCCGCGCCTGGCGGCTCGGCTTGGGCCACGGGTCGCCATCCCTGTTCGGTGATCCGGAAAGGCATGGTTTCGGTCTGGTGGACAGGGCCGCCGGGTCCGCCGCCCTCTGGCGCGCAGGCCAGGTGATCGCCTATGGCGACGAAAGCGCGCGCGATCTGCTTTTCAGTCATCTGGCGCGATGGACGGCACAAGGCGAGCCGACGGGTTATGCTTTCGGCCTCGGCATCACTGCCGCCCGAGGGGCATCTCCGGTCTCACACCACTCTTATCGCGAGCGCCGGGGCCCGCTCGATTTCTGGTGGTGGCTGCGCCCGCCCACTGAACGGTTGTAGCCCGACATTGTTCACCGCCCCTCCCGCTCCAGCCGCGCGCAGGCTGCCGCAATCGCATTCCGGGCCGGATCGTCCAGCCGCTCCCCATTCCAGGTGACCGTGCCGTCGGCCGCGATCGTCACCTGGCCGAGATCGACCTCGGCCGCGCCCAGCGGCTGGTCCTTGAAATAGCCGAAACGCTCGAGCGGCAGCCCCAGATCGATGGTGATGCCGCGGCCGAGGGCGCGTTCGGCCGCGCGCGCCCCGTAGCCGCCGTCCAGATCGGCAGGTGCGACGGGGTTTCCATCGACGTCGACGCCCGGCTGATAGGTCACGTCGGCATCCGGCCTGTGGACGGTCAGACGGTTGCAAAAGGCCCGGTCGACCGTGACGGTCACGCCACGACCCGTGCCATCGATGCGGATCGGTGCCGTAGCATGCTCGCCAGCCGCCACCGCGCCGGTGTATAAGCCGAGAAGGACAATCGCGCCGATCCCCGCCGCACGTCCGGTCGCCCGCCGACCGGGTCCGTGACGTCCCTCCGGTCGCGGCGCCCTCGACAACGACAGAAACCGAAGCGACCCCCGGGGCCGCTGACGCAGGCCCTGTGCGGCTTGTGTGCAGCCCCGCCGCCGGAGCATCGGATCGGTCTTCCCAATCGGCATTGCCTTACCCGTCCAGGAGCTTGCGGGAATGCTCAAAACCTATTTCCAGCTCGATCAGCTCGGCACCACGGTCCGCCGGGAAGTCGTCGCAGGTGTGACGACCTTCCTGACCATGGCCTATATCATCTTCGTCAATCCGGTGATCCTCGCCAACACCGGCATGGATCAGGGCTCGGTTTTCGTCGCCACCTGTGTGGCGGCGGCGGTCGGCTCGCTGATCATGGGCCTTTATGCCAACTACCCCGTGGCTCTGGCACCGGGCATGGGTCTGAACGCCTTCTTCACTTTCACAGTCGTGATGGAGATGGGCTACACCTGGAACCAGGCTCTGGGTGCGGTGTTCATCTCGGGCGCGGTGTTCTTCATCCTGGCCCTGCTCAAGGTCCGGGAATACATCATCAACTCGATCCCGATGACGCTGAAGCTGTCGATCTCGGCAGGTATCGGCCTGTTCCTCGCGATCATCGCGCTCGAGAACGCCAAGGTCATCGTCGACCATCCGGCCACCCTGCTGACGCTGGGCGACATCGGCCAACCCACCGTGCTGCTCGCCGCCCTCGGCTTCTTCGTGATCTGCGCCCTGCACTATCGCAACATCACCGGCAGCATCATCATCGGCATTCTGCTGGTGACCATCCTGTCGATCCTGCTCGGCCTGAACCAGGCGCAGGGCATCGTCAGCGCGCCGCCGTCGATCGCGCCCACCTTCTTCGAACTCGACATTGCCGGGGCCTTCGAGGCCGGCATGTTCGGCGTGATCTTCGCCTTCCTGTTCGTCGACATGTTCGACACCGCCGGCACGCTGGTCGGTGTCGCCCATCGCGGCGGCCTGCTCGACAAGGACGGCAAGCTGCCCCGCATCGGCAAGGCCCTGCTGGCCGACAGCGGCGCCACCATGGTCGGCGCCATCTTCGGCACCTCCACCGTCACCAGCTATATCGAAAGCGCCTCGGGCATCAATGCCGGCGGCCGCAGCGGCCTGACCGCGGTGGTGGTGGCGATCCTGTTCCTGGTCGCCCTGTTCTTCTCGCCACTGGCGGGCTCGGTGCCGGCCTATGCCACTGCACCGGCCCTGCTCTTCGTGGCTCTGCTGATGGCGCGCGGCCTGGCCGAACTCGATTGGGACGACATGACCGAGGTGGCACCGGGTGTGCTGGCGGCCATCAGCATGCCGCTCACCTACTCCATCGCCAACGGTATCGCCCTCGGTTTCATCTCCTATGCCGCGATCAAGCTGCTGGCCGGCCGGGCCCGCGAGGTCTCGATCGCCGTCTGGGTGCTGGCGGTGGTCTTCGTGCTGAAGTTCGCCTTTATCGGCTGACCTGCTGATACACCGGACAAAACGGCGACGCTCCACATGGTGCGGCGCCGTTTTCATATGTCGGAACGCGAATGTGCACCGCACCATCGCACGGATCAGCACGGTTCGAAGCTTGCCCGATTTCCCCCGTTTTTGTAATGACCTGACGATTTTTGCGTTTTTTGCACCGCACACATGCAAAAAACTGGTGACGGACGTCACATTCCTGCGTACTCTCCCCTTGCCGACGTAAAGGGCACCGGCAGACAGAACCGGCCCAACGTCTAGGGAGGGTGTAACCGGCGCAAGCCGTAGGGATCGACCGCAAGAGCATCCGGTGGCCACGATGCCACCACGCCGGGTTGAACGCGCGGCGCCAGGAGCCACGGCGATCCCAGGAGAGTAAAGAGTTCAGGCGTCCCGGCAGCAACGATCGGGCGCCCACAAAACACCAATGATAACAATCAGCTACGCCGATCGGTTGCCGTCGAATCGGACGTGGTGATCAGCACCAAGCGGAATCTTCGATCAAGGCCGTGCTTGCACGGTCTTTTTTTTTGCGCAGCTACGGTCATCCTTCAGTCGCCCTCGGACCGGCTGTCGCGCGCCGCATATCGCTGGGGCGTGGTGCCCAGCATCCGCCGGAACATGGCGGTGAAGGCGCTTGGGCTGTCATAGCCGAGGCGGGCTGCAACCATGGCCACCGGCATGCCCTGCGACAGCAGCGAGACCGCCTCGACCAGGCGTGCCTGCTGGCGCCAGCGCAGGAAGCCCATGCCGGTCTCACGCGCGAAGGCGCGGGCGAGCGTCCGGGTGCTGGCACCGGCGCTTTCCGCCAGCCGTTCGAAGCCCGCATCTTCCCCCGGATCATCCAGAACCCGCCGGCACAGGCGTTGAAGCCGCGGATCGCGCGGCCAGGGCAGATGCAACGGCAGGGTGCGCGGCGCCTGCAATTCATGAAGGATCAGGGCCGCCACCGCCTCGCCGCGACTGCCATCTGCATAGTCCACGGGCTCGGCCACGGCCGCCAGGATCAGCTCGCGCAGCAGGGTCGTGACCTCGATCACGGTACAGGCATCGGGCAGCCGCTTCGCCGGCTCGGGCGCTACATAGACCGTGCGCATCGACACCGGCCCGATCATCCGCACCGAATGCTCCACCCCGGGCGGGACCCACAGCCCGCGCATCGGCGGCACCAGCCAGATGCCGTCGGCCGCGGTGATCTCCATAACCCCGGCCGCGGCATGGAGCAACTGGCCGCGCGGGTGGATATGCGGCGGAATGACCGTCCCCGGCGTCAGTTCCTTGGCCATCGCCGCCACCGGCCGGGTGACGTGCTGATAGTCGGCCGCATCGGTGCTGCGCATGCCCCTGCCCTCCCGGTCGGGCGATGACGTCCTGTCCGATTCTCGACGATCTTCGACCAGACATCGCCTATCGGTCGACCTTAGACTGAAACCAGATCGCCGGGAAGCCCGGTATCGTTGCTCCCTTGCCACCCCGCGCCGCCGGACCGCCGCCATGACCCACGCCCGCCGCGTCATCAGTTTCATCAACATCGCCCATGTGGTCGACCACATGTTCATGCTGATCTTCCCGACCGCGGTGATCGGCATGACCGCCAGTTTCGACATGTCCTATGGTGAGCTGCTTACCCTGTCGCTCGGCGGCTTCATCGCCTTCGGTGCCGGCTCGCTCCCCGCCGGCTGGCTGGGCGATGTCTGGAGCCGGCGGAACATGATGGCGGTGTTCTTCTTCGGCATCGGGACCGCGGCAATCCTGACCGGCTTCGCCTCGGGCCCCACGGGCATCGCCGCCGGGTTGACCCTGATCGGCCTGTTCGCCGCCATCTACCACCCGGTGGGCACGGCGATGCTCACCGCCCATGCCGACCGGCTGGGCCATGAAATCGGCGTCAACGGCGTGTTCGGCAATCTGGGGGTCGCCTTTGCGGCACTGATCACCGGCGGCATCACCCAGTATCTGGGGTGGCGTGCGGCATTCATCATTCCCGGCGTACTGGTGATGGCGGTCGGGGTGGCCTTCCTGCTGCTGGTGCCGGACCGGCCGGCCCCGGCCCCCAAAACCAAGGCCTCCGCCGGGCCGATTCCGCGCGGTGTGATGGTGCGCGCCTTCGCCATTCTGGCCGTGGTCACCATCGCCGGCGGGCTGGTGTTCAACGCCACCACCATCGTCATGCCGCAGCTCTTCACCGAACGGCTCGCCGATCTGGTCTCCACGCCGCTGGGCGTGGGTGCCCTCACCTGTCTGGTCTTCGTGCTCGGCGCCACCTCGCAGCTGATCGTCGGCCGGCTGATCGACCGCTACAGCCTGCGGGCGGTCTTCGTGCCGCTCGCCGCCCTGCAGGCGCCCTGCCTGCTGCTGGCCGCCACCACCGGCGGCTGGGTGCTGCTGCCGCTTGCGGTGGTGATGATGTTCGCGATCTTCGGCCAGGTGACCATCAATGACGGCATGGTCGCCCATTACACCGCCGACCGCTGGCGGGCCCGGGCCTATGCCGTGCGCTATCTGGTCTCGTTCGGAGCCAGCGCCTGCGCGGTGCCGCTGGTCGCTTTCATGCATGATCACGGCTCGGGCTTTGCAGGGCTGTTCCCGGTGCTCGCCGCTTTCGGTGGTGCGGTCTTCGCCGGCGCCCTGGTCTTCCCGGGCCGGCCCCGGCGGCAGCCGGCGATGGCCGCCGCCGAGTGATCCCGCATCGGTCGACCGGACAGCGGTTCAGCCGGCCACGTCGATAACCACCTTGCCCGTCGCCCGCCCTTCTTCCAGATGGGCCTGGGCATCGGCAGCATGGGCCAGATCGAAGCGCGCCGGATCGAGCAGCGGCCTCATCCGCCCGCTGTCGACCAGGGCCGCGATCCGGCGCATGATCTCGCCATGATGTTCACGCCCGACATCGTGCAGCACGGGGATGATCATGAACACCACATGCAGATCCAACCCCTTCAGATGCATCAGGGTCAGATCGGCCGGGAACTGCGACACGATCGTGACCACACGGCCGTTGAGCCGCGCGCCGGCGAAGGACGTCACCAGATCCTTGCCCCCGGTCGCATCCATGACCATGTCGAAGCCGCGGCCGCCGGTCAACCGGCCGACATAGGCCTCGACGCTCTCCTCGCGATAGTTCACCGTCTCGTCGGCACCCAGATCGCGGGCGATCGCCGCCTTCTCGGGCGACGAGATCGTGGTGGTGACATGGGCGCCGGCCGCCTTGGCGATCTGGATCGCGACATGCCCGACACCGCCGGCACCGCCATGGATCAGCACCCGTTCGCCCGGCTGCACCCGCGCCCGGTCGATCAGCCCTTCCCAGGCGGTGATGGAGACCAGCGGCAGGGCGGCCGCCTCGCGGAACCCCAACCCGGCCGGCATGCGGGCGATCAGCCGGGCATCGGCACGCATGTATTCGGCATAGGTGCCGTCGACGGTCTTTACACCGCCCGGCGAACCGAACACCCGGTCACCGACCGCAAAGCCCGTGACGCCCTCACCCAGCGCCACGACTTCGCCGGCCATGTCGCAGCCCTGGATGCCCGGCAGGGCCGGCGCCATCGGCGGACCGTTGCGGCGGATCTTCCAGTCGACCGGGTTGACGCTGGCGGCGTGGATCTTCACCAGCACCTCGCCGCGGCGCGGCGGCTGCACCGGCACCCGGCCGGGCTTCAGATTGTCGGGATCGCCGAAGCCGTGCAGCACGGCGGCGGACATTTCGCGCGGGATCGTGGTCATCCTGTCGGTCTCCGGAATGAGGGGCATTGTGTAGAACCGCATTGAAGCGCGGCGGGATTCATGATGGAAATGAATAGTCTCAATTCCAAGAAACACGTTTCTTCATGGATGGTGGGTGATGAGCCAGCCCGATCTGGATGTCGATCTGCTTCGCAGCTTCCTGGCGGTGGCGGAGACCGGCGGTTTCACCACGGCCGGTGAACGGCTTGGCCGCACGCAATCGGCGATCAGCGTCAAGATCCGCCGGCTGGAAGAGAGTCTGGGCCGGCGGGTCTTTGCCCGCACCAGCCGGTCTCTGGCGCTGACCGCCGACGGCGAATTGCTGCTGGGCTATGCCCGGCGCATGCTGGCGCTGCACGACGAAACCCTGCGCCGCTTTTCGGAACCCGAGGCGGAGGGGGAGCTGCGCATCGGGGTTGCGGAATACTTCGTGCCCCGCCATCTGCCGGCGGTGCTTTCGGCCTTCGCCCGTGCCCATCCGCGGGTGCGGGTAGAGGTTCGCGCCGCCATGGGCTCAAGCCTGATGGAGGCACTGGACCGGGGCACGGTGGATCTGGTGATCGCCAACCGTGATGCCGGCGTCGACCGCGGCCGGGTGCTGATGACCGAGCCGCTACGCTGGGTGGCGGCTCCCGATTTCCAGATCGATGCCGAGGCACCGCTGCCGCTCTGCACCCTGCCCGCGCCCTGCATCTTTCGCGCCCGGGCGATCGAGGCCCTCGACCAGCGGCTGCGGCGCTGGCGGGTGGTCTATACCTCGGAAAGCGTGTCCGGCGTCTCGGCCGCGGTGACGGCCGGCCTCGGCATCGGCGTGCTCTGCGACTCGACCGTACCCGCCGGGCTCAGGCTCTTGACCGACGAGCACGGCTTCCCGCCGCTGGGCGAGGTGGAACTCGCCGTCTTCGGGGAGGCCAAGGCGCCGCCGGCTCTGGCCCAGTCCTTCACCGGCTTCGTGGCCGAGCGTCTGCGCGCCCTGCTTCCCGGGCGATGTGCGGCCTAGGCCGGGGCTTGCGCAGGCCCCCGCCCTGCCCGATCATGTGTGGCGGTTTCCGCGACGGATGAGCGCTTCCCATGGTCAGCAACACCCTGCCCGACGGCCTGTTCCTGGCCTGGGCCGCGATTTTCGGCATCGGCATGCTGGGGGCGATGTCGCCCGGGCCCAATCTGATCATCACCATGCGCACCACGCTGACCCGCGGCCGCGCCCACGGTTTTGCGGTCGCAACCGGCCTCGCCTGCGGCAATGCCGTGCACGCGACCTTCGGCCTCGTCGGCATCACGGTGCTGATCGCGAGCACGCCCTGGGCCTATGACGTGCTGCGCTGGGCGGGGGCCGCCTTCCTGATCTGGATCGGCGCCAAGGCCCTGTTCTCGCGTCACTCGCCGATCGTGGCCGCGGGCATGGCAGCCGAGACCGCGGTCGAGCCGCGCAGCTACCGCGCCTCGATGATGGCCGGGCTCGCCACCAATCTGCTCAACCCCAAGGTCTCGATCTTCTTTCTGGCGCTGTTCACCCAGATCATCGACCCGGCAACGCCCGAGCCGGTGAAGATCCTCTATGGCGCGACCATGGTTGCGGTGGAACTTCTGTGGTTCGGCAGCGTCGCCTGCTTCATCGGCAGCCCCGGCATCCGCCGCCGCCTGCTCAGGGTCGGCCCCTGGATCGACCGCCTGACGGGCGGGGCACTGATGGCGCTGGGGCTGCGGCTGGCGCTGCTGCGCAGCGTCTGAGCCGGGCTACTGTACCAGTCCGGCCAGCATGCCCGACCGGATCAGCTGGTCGATGCCATAGGTGACGGCAATGGCGACCAGGCTGGTGGCGCCCGCCTTGATCCACATGCGCGGATTGCGCGGTGCGCCCGATGCCTCGGCGTGCTCATCCTTCCGGTCATGGCGCACGCCGATCGGCAGGACCATGAAGAACAACAGCCACCAGACGATGACATAGACCAGGGCGGCGGTGAACCAGCTCTGCATCGGGCGAGGGCTCCCGTATGTGCAAGGACCATGATGCACGACGCCCGCCGGACGCATCGGACCGGCGGGCGTCGCACAAAACCCGGATCTGACCGGACGACCGCTCAGACCTGCTCCAGCTCGACCAGCGTGCCGTTGGTGTCCTTGGGGTGCAGGAACAGGATCGGCTTGTCATGGGCGCCGATCTTCGGCTCGCCATCGCCCAGAACCCGCATGCCGTCGGCCTTCAGCTTGTCGCGCGCGGTATAGATGTCCTCGACCTCGTAGCACACATGGTGCACGCCGCCGGACGGGTTGCGCTCCAGGAACTTGGCCACCGGGCTGTCCTCGCCCAGCGGATGCAGCAGTTCGATCGCGGTGTTGTCGAGACGCACGAAGACGGTGGTCACGCCATGGGCCGGCTGATCCTTGGCGGCCGAAACGGTGGCGCCGAAAGTGTTCCGGTACAGGTTCGCCGCCGCCTCGATATCGGGGACGACGATGGCCACGTGGTTGAGGCGTCCGATCATCGGCTCTGTGTCTCCTCACGATGGGGCCGGAACCGCTTGCCGGCACCCGTTCTTGCTATTGATTGCACCCGGTATTCGCCCGCCCCCGGCTGCGGATATCGAGGGGGCGGACGGAAGGCCGTTGTTGCGTTGCGTCCTGTCCGGCCGCAACGCAACATAATGACCTAGATTCGCACGACATGCACGTCGATCAAGGGCTTCTTGCCACGACGGGTCCTGAGCCGGCGACGCAGGGCCAGTCGGGCGACCTCGTGGATGCGCTCGTCCTTCAGCACCTCGTCGTCATCCAGCCCGTCGATCGCCTCGGCCAGATCCTCGACCAGATCGGCGGCCAGGCTGTCCTCGTCGTCATCGGGGTCGGAGACACCCGGCAGCGCCACCCGCGGATCCGCCTTCAACTCGCCATACTGGTCGACGACCACGGTGGCGAAGGCGGCCCCTTCGTAGAGCATGCGCTTGCGGGCGCGGATCACCTCGCCATCGGCGGGCAACACCTCGGTGCCGTCGGCGATCAGATAGCCGCTGGCGATCTTCGCGATCCGCCCCGGCGTCCCCGGTGCCAGGCGAACCAGCGCACCGTTTTCCACCGTCACCGCCTCGGGCACCTGCAGGCTGCGGGCCAGCGCGACATGCTCGATCAGATGGCGGGGTTCGCCATGCACCGGCACGGCGATGCGCGGCTTCACCCAGCGATACATCCGGGCCAGCTCGTCGCGGCCGCCATGGCCCGAGACATGGATGTCGGCGTCACGCTCTGTGATCACCTCGGCGCCCTGACGGGCCAGCTGGTTCAGCAGCCGGCCGATCTTGCGCTCATTGCCGGGGATCTGGCGCGAGGACAGCAGAACGGTGTCGCCCTCGCGCAGATCCGCCGCCGGATGCTCGCCCCGGGCGATGCGGGCAAGCGCCGCATTGGGTTCCCCCTGGCAACCCGTCACCAGATAGAGCAGACGCTCGGCCGGCAGCCGGTCGGCCTCGCGATCGCTGGCAAGAAGATCGGCGATATCCAGATAGCCGGTCTCGGTCGCCGCCCGGATCATCCGGTCGAGGCCGCGGCCCAGAACCACCACCTTGCGCCCGGCATCCGCCGCGGCCTTCACCACCGTCTCGACCCGGGCGATGTTGGACGCGAAGGTGGCCACGAAGACCTGCCCCTTGCGGCCCTTGACCAGATCGCCCAGCTTGGCGCGCACATCGGCTTCCGACCCCGCATCCGCTTCGCGGAATACATTGGTCGAATCGCAGACCATGGCGAGGACGCCTTCCTCGCCGATCTCGCGCAGCCGGTCTTCGTCGGTCACGTCGCCGACCAGCGGTTCGGGATCGATCTTCCAGTCGCCGGTATGCATCACCGTGCCGAAAGGCGTGCGGATCGCGATCGCATTCGGCTCGGGGATCGAATGGGTCAGCGACACGAATTCCATGTCGAACGGCCCCAGTTGCAGGCGGCCGCCGAGCGGAATTTCGGTGATGTCGAGTTCGCGCTCCGAAACGCCGGATTCCTTCAGCTTCGCGCGCACCACGGCGGCGGCAAAAGGCGTGGCGTAGATCGGCAGCCGCAGCCGCCGCCAGAGATAGGGAACCGCGCCCAGATGGTCCTCGTGGGCGTGGGTCAGCACGATTGCCGCGATCGCGTCGCGCCGGGCTTCGAGGAATGCGATGTCGGGCAGGACGACATCGACGCCGGGCAGCCGGTCATCGGCAAAGCCCAGGCCGAAATCGACCACAACCCAACTGCCGCGGCAGCCATAGAGATTGAGATTCATCCCGATCTCATTGGCCCCGCCCAGCGGCAGAAACAGCAATTCCTCGCCCGGCTCGATCCTCACGGTCGGGGGTAGCGCGTCATCCTTCTGTCGTGTCATGCCTTCTCGGAAATGTTGAGCCGGTGGATCTCCAGCAGGCCGACCAGGGTGATATCCGGGTCGGCATGCTGGATCGCATCGGTCGCGTTGAAGAAGATGGGGGCGAGTCCGCCGGTGGCGATCACCGTCATCGGCTTGCCGTATTCATCGACGATCCGGCGTACCAGACCTTCGATCAGCCCGACATACCCCCAGAAGACGCCGGCCTGCATTGCCGGCACGGTATCCTTGCCGATGACCTTCTCCGTGCGTTCCACGGCGATTCTCGGCAGTTTCGCGGCGGCGCGGTGCAGCGCCTCCAGTGACAGGTTGATGCCCGGTGCGATCACGCCACCCTGATAGGAGCCGTCGGCGCCGACCACATCGAAGGTGGTCGCGGTGCCGAAGTCGATCACGATCAGGTCGCCGCCATAGATCTTGTGGGCGGCGATGGCGTTCACCAGGCGGTCGGCGCCCACTTCACGCGGGCGGTCCATATCGATCCGAAGCCCGAGATTGACCTCGGGGTCGCCGATCATCATCGGCTCGGAGC
Source organism: Tistrella mobilis (assembly GCF_039634785.1). Lineage (NCBI taxonomy): Bacteria > Pseudomonadati > Pseudomonadota > Alphaproteobacteria > Geminicoccales > Geminicoccaceae > Tistrella > Tistrella mobilis. The sequence goes on from NZ_JBBIAB010000010.1 coordinate 29,163, forward strand.
GAAAATACTTCAGGCACAGCTGCCGAAGCGAAAACTTGGTCTGCGGCACCACCGACGAGATGATCACCGCATGGACGTCGTCGACGGTCAGCCCCTCGAGCGCGAACAGCTGCAGCAGCCAGACGGCGTATTCATCCGCCGTGCGCCGGCCGTCGGTGCTCGCCCGCCATTGCCCGCGCCAGCCATCGCCGTCATGAACCGCAAACACCGTATTGGTGTTGCCGACATCGATGGTGAGCAGCATGGGCGTGTTCCTTCCCGTCTCATCTCGTTCATGCGCCGCCCGTTACCGGCGGTTTCGCGAACACCACCTCGCCGGCCGCCAGCCGGCGGACACTGCCATCCGGCTGTGCGAGCAGCAGCGATCCGTCGTCATCCATGCCGTCGAACCGACCGGTCACCGGCGTTGCGCCATAGCGCACGGTCGCGGTCTGTCCGATGCCATAGGCTGCCGCCAGCCAGTCTTCCCGGATGGCCGCCAGCCCGCCCCGCATCCAGGCCGAACGGCGGTTGAGGAAGGCAGGGCCGAACGCCTCGACCAGATCCCGAACCATGAGATGGTGTGCGCCGGGCTGTTCCGCCAGCACGATCGGCGGAAACACCCCATCGGTCGGCCCCGGATGCACCCGGACATTGGCGCCGATCCCTGCGATCACATAGAGACCGCGGGCATCCTCGCCACTCTCCAGCAGCGTCCCGCTCAGCTTGCCGACGCCCCCCTCGCCCGCCAGCAGCAGGTCGTTGGGCCATTTCACCGCCGGACGGACGGTGGCCTCCGCCGGCAGGATCGCCCGAACCGCATCGGCCATCGCCAGGCCCGAGACGAGAGAAAACTGCGCCGCAAGTCCGATCGGGACCTGCGGGCGCAGCAGAAGGCTCATATACAGATTGCCGACCGGCGACAGCCATTGGCGGCCCTGGCGACCACGCCCCGAGGTCTGGCGGGACGCGATGACCAGGGTGCCGTCGGGTGCACCGGCCTCGGCCAGGCGGCGCGCTTCGAGGTTGGTGCTTTCCACCTCCTCCAGCGCCACCACCGTAAAGGCCGGCGGCAGCTCCGGCGCGCCGTCCGCGACCGCGGTCACGGCATCAGCGCCGCAGCGGCCTGCCCGGCATAGTCGAGCAGCAGGCCCGGCCAGATGAAGTACAGCATCGTGAAGGCGAAGCTGACCCCCAGCGTCACGGTCAGGCCCGGGCTGACGCCACGGTCCAGCGCCTCGGCCGGCTCGTCGAAATACATCACCTTGACGACGCGCAGATAGTAGAAGGCGCTGACCACGCTCGACGCCACGCCAACCACCGCCAGAACGATGAACCCGGCATCGACCGCGGCGCGGAAGACGAACAGCTTACCGATGAAGCCCGCCAGCGGCGGAATGCCTGCCAGCGAGAACATCATCGCCCCCATCACGAAGGCGAGCACGGGCCGCGAACGCGACAGGCCGGCGAGATCCGAGATCTCTTCGACCATCCGGCCCTGGCGGCGCATGACCAGCACGATCGAGAAGGTGCCGAGCGTCATGAACAGGTAGATCGCCATATAGGCCGCGACGCCGCGGAAGCCGTCCGCCGTGCCGGCGGTGAGGCCGACCAGGGCATAGCCGACATGGCCGATCGAGCTGTAGGCGAGCAGGCGCTTGACGTTGGTCTGGCCGATGGCGGCGAAGGCCGCCAGAACCATCGAGGCGACCGAGATGAACCAGGTGATCTGCTGCCAGCTGTGGACGAGGCCACCGAAGGGCTCGGCCAGCACACGGATCAGCAGGCCCATCGCCGCGATCTTTGGCGCCATGGCGAAGAAGGCCGACACGCTGGTCGGCGCGCCTTCATAGACGTCGGGCGTCCACATGTGGAACGGCACCGCCGAGATCTTGAAGGCCAGGCCGACCAGGATGAAGACCAGACCGACCAGAACGCCGAGCGAGGGCTGGCCCTGCAGGCTCTGCGCAAGCGCCTCGAAGCTGGTCGAGCCGGCGAAGCCGTAGACCAGGCTGCAACCGTAGAGCAGCATGCCCGAGGACAGCGCGCCCAGGACGAAATACTTCAGGCCCGCCTCGGTCGACCGCACGCTGTCGCGCTTGAAGGCGGCGAGCACGTAGAGCGCCAGGCTCTGCAGCTCCAGGCCCATATAGAGCGCGATCAGGTCGTTCGACGAGATCATCATCATCATGCCGACCGTGGCGAGCACGATCAGCAGCGGATATTCGAAGCGCACCACGCCTTCGCGGGCGAGGTAGTCGCGGGCCATGACGAGAGAGAACATCGACGCGATCAGCACCAGCACCTTCATGAAGGCGCCGAAGCTGTCGGTCACGAACATGCCGTTGAAGGTCACGACCCGCCCCTCGGGGCCGGTCACGATCAGAACGGCGGCGATTGCGAAGCCGATGCCGGCCAGCCAGGACAGCAGGCCGGTGGCCTTGTCCTTACCCGCAAAGACGCCGACGACGACAAGGGCAAGGGCCAGCGCTGCGAGCCAGAGCTCGGGCAGCGCCGGGGCGAGATCGGGAAGAGGATAGGACGTCATCTTGTGCCTCGATGCCTCTCGTCAGCGCTGCGCGAGCTGGTTCACGGTGTCGAGCACCATGGCGGCCTTCTCGACCTGAACCTGGGTCAGCAGGTTGGCGACCGAGGCGCGGATCGGCTCGAGGAAGGTCTCGGGATAGATGCCCATCCAGAGGGTGAGCACCACCAGCGGCGCGAAGGCCAGGACCTCACGACGGTTCATGTCGAGGATGCCCTTCAGATCCTCGCGGACCAGCTCGCCGAACACCACCCGACGGTAGAGCCACAGCATGTAGCAGGCGCCCAGGATCACGCCGGTTGCGGCGATGAAGGCGACCCAGGTATTGGCCTGGAAGGCGCCGACCAGCACCAGGAACTCGCCCACGAAGCCCGAGGTGCCGGGCAGGCCGATCGAGGCCATGGTGAAGAACAGGAAGATCAGCGCGTAACCGGGCATCCGGTTCACCAGGCCGCCATAGCGGTCGATGTCGCGGGTGTGCATGCGGTCGTAGACAACGCCCACGCAGAGGAACAGCGCACCGGACACAAGCCCGTGGCTGAGCATCTGAATGATCGAGCCTTCGATGCCCTGGGTGTTGAAGGTGTAGATGCCGATGGTCACGAAGCCCATATGGGCGACCGAGCTGTAGGCGATCAGCTTCTTCATGTCGCCCTGCACCAGGGCCACGAGCGAGGTGTAGACCACCGCCACCATCGACAGGCCGAAGATCAGCGGCGCGAAGTACTGGCTCGCATCCGGCAGCATCGGCAGGCTGAAGCGCAGGAAGCCGTAGCCGCCGACCTTCAGCAGGATGCCCGCCAGCAGAACCGAACCGGCCGTCGGCGCCTCGACATGGGCGTCGGGCAGCCAGGTGTGCACCGGCCACATCGGCATCTTCACCGCGAACGAGGCGAACATCGCCAGCCACAGGAAGATCTGCGCCTCGCGGCCGAAGGGGGTGGCCATCAGCGTCGGGATGTCGGTGGTACCGGCCTGGAAGTACATGTAGAGCAGCGCCACCAGCATCAGCACCGAGCCGAGCATGGTGTAGAGGAAGAACTTGAAGGACGCGTAGATCCGCCGCTTGCCGCCCCAGATGCCGATGATCAGGAACAGCGGGATCAGCATCGCCTCGAAGAAGAAGTAGAAGAGGACGAAGTCGAGCGCCACGAAGGAGCCGATGATCAGCGTTTCCATGGCCAGGAACGCGATCATGTATTCCTTCACCCGCTTGGTGATCGATTCCCAGCTCGCCAGCACGCAGATCGGGATCAGCAGGGTGGTGAGCAGGACGAACCAGAGCGAGATGCCGTCGATGCCGAGATGGTAGTCGATCCCGTAGCCCGGGAACCACTCCGCCTTCTCGACGAACTGGAAGGCAGCGGTCGAGCTGTCGAAGCCCGTCCACAGCAGCAGGGAGATCAGGAAGGTGATGACGCTCGTCCACAGCGCGACGCTGCGGGCGTTGCGGGCCACGGTCGCCTCGTCACCACGGATCAGCAGGATGAACCCCGCGCCGATCAGCGGCAGGAAGACGACCGTTGAGAGAAGCGGCCAATCCGTCATCACCAGCCGGCCTCCAGACCGAAGAAGAAGTAGGACACGATCAGCGCGAGACCGATGAGCATGGCAAAGGCGTAGTGGTAGACGTAGCCGGACTGCATGCGGCCGGCACGCCGTGCCAGATCGACCGACACCGCGGCGATGCCGTCGGGGCCGAGGCCGTCGATGATCTTGCGATCACCGGCCTGCCAGAGCACACGACCGATCCAGAGCGACGGACGCACGAAGATCGCATCGTAGAGCTCGTCGAAATACCACTTGTTGAGCAGGAACTTGTGCAGACCCGAGAAGTCGCGGGCGATCTTGCCCGGCAGGTCGGGACGGCGGATGTAGAGGAACCAGGCCAGCGCGATGCCGCCCACGCTCATCACCAGCGGCAGCAGCTTCACCCAGCCGGGCACATGATGCGCCTCTTCCAGGATGTTGTGCTCACCCAGCATGGTGATGGCACCGTTCCAGAAGTGCAGCTCCGGATCCACCATCGGCAGGCCGATATAGCCGGCGACGATCGCGCCCACCGCCAGCGGGAACAACGGCGCGGTCATGACCAGCGGGCTTTCATGGACGTGATCCATGGTGTGCTTGTCGGCACGCGGCTTGCCATGGAAGGTCATGAACAGCAGGCGCCAGCTGTAGAAGGCGGTCATGAACGCCGCGGCGATGCCGAGCCAGAAGGCATAGGCGCCGACGCCGGTATGGGCTGCATAGGCGGTCTCGAGGATCATGTCCTTCGAGAAGAAGCCGGCGAAGGGCGGCAGACCGGCAAGCGCCAGAGAGCCGATCCACATGAAGGTGTAGGTGACCGGGATGAGCTTCCAGATGCCGCCCATCTTGCGCATGTCCTGTTCATCGGACATCGCGTGGATGACCGAGCCGGCCCCCAGGAAGAGCAGCGCCTTGAAGAAGGCATGGGTCATCAGGTGGAAGATCGCCGCCGGATAGGCACCGACACCCGCCGCGAAGAACATGTAGCCGAGCTGCGAGCAGGTCGAATAGGCGATGACCCGCTTGATGTCGGTCTGGGTGAGGCCGACGGTCGCCGCGAAGAAGGCGGTCGAGGCGCCGATCACCGTGATCATGTCGCTGGTGAAGCTGGTGAGTTCGAAGACCGGCGACAGGCGCGCGACCATGAACACGCCCGCGGTCACCATGGTGGCGGCATGGATGAGGGCCGAGACCGGGGTCGGGCCTTCCATCGCATCCGGCAGCCAGGTGTGCAGGCCGAGCTGCGCCGACTTGCCCATCGCGCCGATGAACAGCAGCACCGCGATGACTTCGATCGTCGGCAGGGTCATGCCGAGGAAGTCGATATTGGTGCCGGCCACCGTGCCGAGATCGGCGAAGATCGCATCGAAGCCGACCGAGCCGGTCACGAAGAACAGCGCGAAGATGCCGAGCGAGAAGCCGAAGTCGCCGACGCGGTTGACCACGAAGGCCTTCATCGCCGCCTTGTTCGCCGAGGGCCGCTTGTACCAGAAGCCGATCAGCAGATACGAGGCCAGACCGACGCCTTCCCAGCCGAAGAACATCTGGACCAGGTTGTCGGCGGTCACCAGCGTCAGCATCGCAAAGGTGAACAGCGACAGATAGGCCATGAAGCGCGGCTTGTGGGGATCATGGCTCATATACCCGATCGAGTAGATATGAACCATGAACGAGACGCCGTTGACCACGATCAGCATGACGGCGGTCAGCGAGTCGATCCGGAGCGCCCAGGAGAAGGCGAGTTCGCCCGACCGGATCCAGGTGAAGAGGTTGACGGTGGTCGCGTTGCCGCCCACGGCGACATCGAAGAAGGCGACGACGGAGAGCAGCGCGGCCAGGCCGACGGCGCCGGTGGTCACGAGCTGCGACCCCCGATCGCCGATCACACGGCCGAAGAAGCCGGCGACGATCGCCGCCGCGAGCGGAAGCAGGATCAGTGCGACGTACATCGCGGCCTCAGCCCTTCATCAGGTTGATGTCCTCGACCTCGATCGAGCCGCGGTTACGGAAGTAGACCACGAGCACGGCGAGGCCGATCGCTGCTTCGGCCGCAGCGACGGTAAGGACGAACATCGCGAAAACCTGCCCCACCAGATCCTGGAGCTGGGTCGAGAAAGCGACGAAGTTGATGTTGACCGCAAGCAGCATCAGTTCGATCGACATCAGGATCGTGATGACGTTCTTGCGGTTCAGGAAGATCCCGAAGATCCCGAGGGTGAACAGGATCGCGGCCAGGACCAGATAATGCTCGACGCCGATGCTCATCAGATGCCCTTACCCGTTGGGACCTTCTTGATCTCGACCGACTCCTCGATCGTCCGCGCACTCTGCTTGGCAGGGTCCTGACGGACGACGCCGGGACGGGTGCGCAGGGTCAGGACGATCGCACCGATCATCGCAACCAGCAGCACGAGGCCGGCAGCCTGGAAGAGATAGACGTACTTGGTGTAGACGAGCTGCCCCAGCGCCTCGACGTTCGAGACGCCCTCGGGCACGCCGACCGGTGCGGCAAAGAGCGGCTGGGCCGTATCGGACAGGCCGTAGCTGCCGCCGATGAGCACCAGTTCCGCCGCCAGCACCAGCCCGATCAGCGCGCCGACCGGCAGATATCGCTGAAAGCCTTCGCGGAGCTGGACGAAGTTGATGTCCAGCATCATCACCACGAAGAGGAAGAGCACCGCCACGGCGCCGACATAGACGACGACCAGGATCATCGCCAGGAATTCGGCACCCAGCAGCACGAACAGGCCGGCCGAGTTGAAGAAGGCCAGAATGAGGAACAACACCGAGTGAACCGGGTTTCGGGCGGTGATCACCATCACGCCCGATGCCACCGTCACCGCGGCGAAGAGGTAGAAGGCCAGCGCCTGAAGAACCATTCTCCGCCCTCGTCCGATCTCGTTTCTTGTCGCATGGCACCCGCTGCGGCGGCGGGTCCCTTCAAACCGTCCGCCGGCCCCTCATCGGGGCCGGCGATCTCTTACCGTCAACGGTAGGGGGCAACGTCGGCCAGGTTGGCCGCGATCTCCCGTTCCCACCGGTCGCCGTTCGCGAGGAGCCTGGCCTTGTCGTAGAACAGTTCCTCGCGCGTCTCGGTCGCGAACTCGAAGTTCGGACCTTCGACGATTGCATCCACCGGGCACGCCTCCTGGCAGAAGCCGCAATAGATGCACTTGGTCATGTCGATGTCGTAGCGGGTCGTGCGCCGGCTGCCGTCGGCGCGGGGTTCCGCCTCGATCGTGATCGCCAGAGCCGGGCAGATCGCCTCGCACAGCTTGCACGCGATGCAGCGCTCTTCGCCGTTGGGATACCGGCGCAGCGCATGTTCGCCGCGGAAGCGGGGGCTGATCGGGCCCTTCTCATAGGGGTAGTTCAGCGTCACCTTCGGCTTGAAGAAGTAGCGCAACGTCAGCGCCATGCCCTTCACGATCTCGGTGAGCAGGAATGCGCGTGCGGTCTGGCCGATGGATGCCATCTCAACCTCTCCTCCCCCGTCCGGGACGGTCCGGCATGGGCCGGCCCGGATGGCGGGCTTACCTTACTCCGGGAAGCGCGCTTGGCAAGCACGCTTCCCCGCATTCTGGGTCCCCTGCCCGGCTTTTGCCCGGGCAGGCTGCCTGACGGGGGCTTACTGCCCGGGCAGCCAGCCGAAACCGACCAGCACACCGGCAGTGAGCACCACCCACAGCAGCGAGAACGGCAGGAAGACCTTCCAGCCCAGACGCATCAGCTGGTCGTAGCGGTAGCGCGGGAACGTGCCACGGATCCAGATGAAGGTGAACAGCAGCAGGAAGATCTTGATCAGGAACCACACCACGCCCGGAATCCAGTTCAGCGGCGCGATGTCGAACGGGGGCAGCCAGCCGCCGAGGAACAGGATGGTGGTCATCCCGCTCATCAGGATCATGTTGGCATACTCGCCCAGGAAGAAGAGCGCGAAGGGCATCGAGGAATACTCGACGTTATAGCCCGACACGAGCTCCGCTTCCGCCTCCGGAAGGTCGAAGGGCAGACGGTTGGTTTCGGCCAGCGCCGAAATGAAGAAGACCACGAACATCGGGAAGAGCGGGATGGCGAACCACACCGTCTCCTGCGCCCGCACGATCTCCGACAGGTTCAGCGACCCGACGCACAGCAGCACCGTGATGATCACGAGGCCGATCGAGACCTCGTAAGACACCATCTGTGCCGCCGAGCGCAGCGCACCGAGGAAGGCGTAGCGCGAGTTCGACGCCCAGCCCGCGACGATGATGCCGTAGACGCCGAGCGACGAGATCGCGAACAGGTAGAGCACGCCGACATTGATGTCGGAGAGCACCCAGCCGTCGTCGAAGGGGATCACCGCCCAGGCGACAAGGCTGAGGATCAGGGTCAGCATCGGCGCGAACAGGAACAGGAACCGGTTCGAGCGCGAGGGGATGATGGTTTCCTTGGTCAGCAGCTTCAGCGCGTCGGCGAAAGGCTGAAGCATGCCGAAGGGGCCGACCACGTTCGGACCGCGGCGCATCTGGATGTAGCCGATCACCCGGCGTTCCATCAGCGTCAGATAGGCGACCGCGATCAGCAGCGGCAGCACGATGGCCAGGATCTGGGCGACGATGATCACCCCGGGCCAGACATATCCGGAAAAGAACTCAGCCATTGGTGCCGGTCGCCTTGTCCTGCTGGAGCGGGTTGCCCGCATAGATCGCGGTGCAGGTCGCCATGGTCTTCGACGCGCGCGAGATCGGGTCGGTCATGTAGTAGTTGGTGACCGGGGACGAGAGCGGCGCCTTGTCCGGTGCGCCGGTCTGACCGAAGGCACCGCCCAGACCCGCCGGCTCGATCCGGTCGATCTTCGCCAGACGGGGCGCGATCGCCGCCATCCGGGCGCGCACGCCCGAGAGGTCGTCGTAAGGCAGCGCCTTGCCCAGCACGCCCGAGAGCGCCCGGAGAATCTTCCAGTCCTCGCGCGCCTCACCCACCGGGAACACCGCGAGATGCGCGCGCTGCGGGCGGCCCTCGAGGTTCACATAGGTGGCGTTCTTCTCGGTATAGGCGGCACCCGGCAGCACCACATCGGCGCGATGGGCGCCGGCGTCGCCGTGATGGCCCTGATAGATGACGAAGGCATCGCCCAGCGCATCGGTCTGGATCTCATCGGCGCCCAGCAGGAACACCGTGTCGATCTCGCCCCGGCCGGCAGCCGCCACGATCTCGCGGGTCGAGAGGCCACCCTCGCCCGGCACCAGACCCAGCTCCATGCCGCCGACGCGGGCAGCCGCGGTCTGCAGGACGTTGAAGCCGTTCCAGCCGTCGCGAACCATGCCGCAGCGCTCGGCAACCTTGCGGGCGGCACCCAGGATGCGGGCACCGTCGGCGCGGGTCAGCGCGCCCATGCCGACCACGATCATCGGCCGCTCGGCATTGCGCAGCACTTCGGCCAGCGGATCGGCGCCAGAGGCAATCGCCTCCAGCCGGGTCGCGTCAGCGCCCAGATCCTCGATCGGCCAGGTCAGCTCCAGCTTCGGCCCGATCGACCAGCCGCGGAACCCGCCCTTGCGCCAGCGCTTGCGGAAGCGGGCGTTGACCAGCGGCGCCTCGCGGCGCGGATCGGTGCCGACCAGCAGCACCGCATCCGCCTGCTCGATGCCGGCGATGGTGCTGTTGAACAGCCAGGTGGAGCGCTGGGTCGGATCCAGCGCCGCGCCGTCCTGGCGGCAGTCGACATGAACCGTGCCGATCACGTCGCGCATCAGATCGCGGAAGGCGGTCATCGACTCGCAATCGACCAGATCGCCGACCAGGCCCGCCACCTTCTTCGGATCCCGGCCCGCCAGACGGGCCCGGATCGCCTCGAAGGCCTCGTCCCAACCGGCGGGGCGCAGGCGGCCGTTTTCGCGGATATAGGGGCGGTCCAGACGCTGGCGCTTCAGCCCGTCATAGGCGAAGCGGCTCTTGTCGCCCAGCCACTCCTCGTTCACATCCTCGTGCAGGCGCGGCAGGATGCGCAGCACCTCGCGGCCGCGGACATCGACGCGGATATTGGCGCCGACCGCGTCGAGCACGTCGATCGATTCGGTCTTCTTCAACTCCCAGGGGCGGGCATTGAAGGCATAGGGCTTGGAGGTCAGCGCGCCCACCGGGCAGAGGTCGATCATGTTGCCCGACAGCTCGGAGCTGAGGGCCTTCTCGACATAGGTGCCGATCTCCATGTGCTCGCCACGGCCGGTCGCGCCCATCTCAGGCACGCCGGCAATCTCGGTGGCGAAGCGCACGCAGCGGGTGCAGTGGATGCAGCGGGTCATCCAGGTCTGGATCAGCGGACCCAGATCCTTGTCCTTCACCGCGCGCTTCTCGTCGTCATAGCGGCTCTGGCCGCGGCCATAGGCCATGGCCTGGTCCTGCAGATCGCACTCGCCGCCCTGGTCGCAGATCGGGCAGTCGAGCGGATGATTGATCAGCAGGAACTCCATCACGCCCTCGCGGGCCTTCTTCACCCGCTCGGTGTTGGTGTGGATCACCATGCCGTCGGCGGCCGGCATGGCGCAGGACGCGATGGGCTTGGGCGCCCGCTCCTGCTCCACCAGACACATACGGCAGTTGCCGGCGATCGACAGACGCTCGTGATAGCAGAAGCGGGGGATCTCGGCGCCGGCCGCTTCGCAGGCCTGAAGCACGGTCGCCCCGGCGGGCACCTCGACTTCGAGGCCGTCGATGGTCAGTTTAGGCATCGGATCCTCCTCAGGCCGCGCGGGCCGCGTCCCGGGCGGCGCTGAGGCGCCGCTCGAGTTCCGGACGGAAGTGACGGATCAGGCCCTGCACCGGCCACGCCGCGGCATCGCCCAGCGCGCAGATGGTGTGGCCTTCGATCTGGTAGGTCACCTGCTCCAGCCGGTCGATCTCGGCGACGGTCGCCTGACCCTTGACCATGCGGTCCATGGTCCGCCAGAGCCAGCCCGTGCCTTCGCGGCACGGCGTGCACTGGCCGCAGCTCTCATGCATGTAGAACTTCGACAGCCGGGCGATGGCGCGCACCACGTCGGTGGACTTGTCCATCACGATCACCGCGGCGGTGCCGAGGCCGGACTTGACCGCACGCAGGCTGTCGAAATCCATCAGCACGTCGTCGCAGATCGACTTGGGCAGCAACGGCACCGAAGAGCCGCCGGGGATAATGGCCAGCAGGTTGTCCCAGCCGCCACGCACGCCACCGGCATGACGTTCAATGAGCTCCTTCAGCGGGATGCCCATCTCTTCTTCGATGTTGCACGGCTTGTTCACGTGGCCGGAGATCGAGAAGATCTTGGTGCCGGTGTTGTTCTCGCGGCCGAGGCCGGCGAACCAGGCGGCACTGCGGCGCAGGATGGTCGGCGCCACCGCGATGCTCTCGACGTTGTTCACCGTGGTCGGGCAACCGTAAAGGCCGGCCATGGCCGGGAACGGCGGCTTCAGGCGCGGCTGGCCCTTCTTGCCTTCCAGGCTCTCGATCAGCGCGGTTTCTTCGCCGCAGATATAGGCGCCGGCACCCAGATGGATGTAGACGTCGAAGTCATAGCCGGTGCCGCAGGCATTCTTGCCGATCAACCCGGCCTCGTAGGCTTCGTCGATCGCGGTCTGCAGCGCCTGGGCCTCGCGGAGGAATTCGCCGCGGATATAGATGTAGGCGGCGATCGCCTTCATCGCAAAACCGGCGATCAGGCAGCCCTCGACCAGCTTGTGCGGGTCGTGGCGCATGATCTCGCGATCCTTGCAGGTGCCGGGCTCGCCTTCGTCGGCGTTCACGACCAGATAGGACGGGCGCGGGTCGTTCTTCGGCATGAAGGACCACTTCACGCCGGTCGGGAAGCCCGCACCGCCACGGCCGCGCAGGCCGCTCGCCTTCATCTCCTGGACGATCCAGTCGGCGCCCTTGGCGATGATGTCCTTCGTACCGTCCCAATCGCCGCGGCGGCGGGCACCAGCCAGACGGAAATCGTCATAGCCGTGGAGATTGGTGAAGATGCGATCCTGATCACGCAGCATCGTTGCCTCCTGCGGTCCCGGGTGCGGCCTGGGTCGCCGACGGCTGCCAGCCCTCGGGCTCCGAGCCCCTGCGGCGGCCGGTCTGCGGACCGGGCTTCGGCGTCTCGCCACGCTTCAGCGCCTCGAGCACCCGCACGGTCAGCTCCGCGTCCAGATCCTCGTAGTAGTCGTCACCGATCTGCATCATCGGCGCATTGGCGCAGGCACCGAGGCATTCCACCTCGGCCAGCGTGAACAGCCCGTCTTCGGTGGTTTCGCCCACCTCGATGCCGAGATGCTTCTTGCACGCGCCCAGCACCTCGTCCGAGCCGCGCAGCCAGCACGGCGTCGTGGTGCAGACCTGGACGTGATGTCGGCCGATCGGCTTCAGATTGTACATGGTGTAGAAGGTCGCGACCTCGTACACCCGGATCGGCGGCATGCCGAGAAGATCGGCAATGTAATCCATGGCCACCCGCGGCAGCCAGCCATCGCCCTGGCGCTGGGCCAGATCGAGCAGCGGCATGACCGCGCTCTGCTGGCGGCCTTCAGGGTATTTCGCGATGATCTTCGCGGCTTGGGCGAGATTCTCTTCCGTGAAGGCGAAGCTCGCAGGTTCGACGTTGGTGTCGCTCACTGGTCCCGGTCCCCTCAACGATCGATCTCGCCGAACACGATGTCCATATTCGCCAGGATGGCGACGGCATCGGCCAGCAGATGGCCCTTCGACATGAAATCCATGGCCGCGATATGAGCGAATCCGGGCGCGCGGATCTTGCAGCGATAGGGCTTGTTGGTGCCGTCCGACACCAGATAGACGCCGAACTCGCCCTTCGGCGCCTCGGTGCCCACATAGACCTCGCCGGCCGGCACCTTGAAGCCTTCGGTGTAGAGCTTGAAGTGATGGATCAGCGCTTCCATCGACCGCTTCATGTCCGCGCGGGCCGGCGGCGCCACCTTGCGGTCCTCGGTCCGGTACGGGCCGTCGGGCATCTGCTCGATGCACTGGCGCACGATCTTGAGCGACTCGCGCACTTCCTTCATGCGGACATTGTAGCGGTCGTAGACGTCGCCGTTGCGACCGACCGGAATGTCGAAGTCCATGCGGTCATAAACGTCATAGGGCTGCGCCTTGCGCAGATCCCAGGGCACGCCCGAGCCGCGCAGCATCGGCCCGGTCAGGCCCCAGTCCAGCGCATCCTCGGCCGAGAGCACACCCACATCCACCGTGCGCTGCTTCCAGATGCGGCTGTGGCTCATCAGGTTTTCGAGGTCGTCAAAGCGCTTCGGGAACTCTTCGGTAAACTTCCAGATCTCGTCCAGAAGCCCGGCCGGCAGCTCCATCGACACACCGCCGGGGCGGAAGTAGTTCGCGTGCAGGCGTGCGCCGCAGACCTTGTCGTAGAAGCCCATGATGATCTCGCGATCCTCGAAGCCCCACAGCAGCGGCGTGGTGGCGCCAAGGTCCATCGCGAAGGTCGTCATGTTTAGCAGGTGGTTGGCGATGCGGGTCAGCTCCGCGAACATGACGCGGATATACTGGCCGCGCAGCGGCACCTCGATCCCTGCCAGCTTCTCAACCGCGAGCACATAGGCGTGCTCCTGATTCATGATCGAGACATAGTCCAGGCGGTCGAAATACGGCAGCGCCTGAAGGTAGGTCTTGTACTCGATGAGCTTCTCGGTGCCGCGATGCAGCAGGCCGACATGCGGATCGGCGCGGGTCACCACCTCGCCGTCCATCTCGAGCACGAGCCGGAGCACACCATGGGCCGCCGGATGCTGCGGCCCGAAGTTGAGCATCATCGGCTTGATGGAAGTTTCGGTCGCCGACATCACTTCGTCCCCTGCTGCGCCTTCTCGTCCCCGGGCAGGACGTATTTCGCACCGTCCCACGGGCTCAGGAAGTCGAACCGGCGGAATTCCTGGGTCAGCTGCACCGGCTCGTAGACCACGCGCTTCTCGGCCTGGTCATAGCGGACCTCGACATAGCCGGTGAGCGGGAAGTCCTTGCGCAGCGGATGCCCCTCGAAGCCGTAATCGGTGAGGATACGACGGAGATCCGGGTGATCGGCGAAGAACACGCCGTAGAGGTCCCAGGTCTCACGCTCGAACCACAGTGCCGAGTTGAACACCGGCACGGCCGACGGGACCGGGGTGTCTTCCGAGGCAGACACGGTCACGCGGATGCGCTGATTGTGCTTGAGGCTGAGCAGGTGATAGACGACGTCGAAGCGCTCTTCACGCTCCGGCCAGTCGACACCGCAGACATCGATCAGCTGCTTGAACAGGCAGTTGCTGTCGTCGCGCAGGAATGTGAGCGTCCGGATGAGCGAGGTCCGGTAGACCCGGACCGTCAGTTCACCCAATGCGACTTTCCAGCCGTCCACTCCGTCGCCGAGTGCTGATGCGACATACGCGCCCAGCTCCCGGAGTGCGTCTTCGTTGACGTTACTCACGGCATCCGCCTTCTCGTGCCTCGACACAAAACCTTGAGCACCGTCCGGTTTTCCGGTCCGGTGCCCGTCGCCGCTGTTTTCCGGCCGCGAACGCTGAAATCAGCGCTCGAGCGTACCGGTGCGACGAATCTTCTTCTGAAGCTGCAGCACGCCGTAGACCAGCGCCTCAGCCGTGGGCGGGCAGCCCGGCACGTAGATGTCGACCGGAACGATCCGGTCGCAGCCGCGGACCACCGAATAGGAGTAGTGATAGTAGCCGCCGCCATTGGCGCAGCTGCCCATCGAAATGACGTATTTCGGCTCCGGCATCTGGTCATAGACCTTGCGGAGCGCGGGCGCCATCTTGTTGGTCAGCGTGCCGGCCACGATCATCACGTCAGACTGGCGCGGGCTCGGCCGGAACAGGAAGCCGAAACGGTCCAGATCGTAGCGGGCGGCGGCGGCATGCATCATTTCCACCGCGCAGCAGGCCAGACCGAACGTCATCGGCCAGAGCGAGCCGGTGCGCGCCCAGGTGACGAGTTCGTTCAGGCGTGCGGTGATGAAGCCGTTTTCCTTCAGCTCGTCAGTCGCAGCCGCGACCACGCGCTCGGCATCGGCGCCGGCCAGGGGGCCGTGCCCCATGGCCCCGGCCGAGGCGGTGCGAGGATCGGTCACTCCCATTCCAGCGCCCCCTTCTTCCACTCGTAGATGAAGCCGATGGTCAGCACGCCCAGGAACAGCATCATGGACCAGAAGCCGAACATGCCGATGTCGCCGAGCGACACCGCCCACGGGAACAGGAAGGCGACTTCAAGGTCGAAGATGATGAACAGGATCGCGACCAGATAGAACCGCACGTCGAACTGACCGCGGCTGTCGTCGAACGCGTCGAAGCCGCATTCGTAAGCCGAGAGCTTCTCGGCTTCCGGCCGCTGGGGCGCGATGAAGTAGGAAGCGATCACGATCACCGCGGAGAGACCGGTCGCGATGCCGAGGAAGATCAGGATCGGCAGGTACTCGGCCAGCAAGGTCTGCATGGGCTAGGCTTCCCTCCTGAGGCGGATGCCGGCCGGTGCGGTCTGACCGTCACGGTCGGAACATCGCCGGCGACGCTGCGGGGCAGACCGGCAGACCGTTCCGGCGGGTGCCATGCTGCATGCGCGAAGAACGCCATACCGCCGGCCACGCCCGATGGTCCGCCACGGGTACCCCCGCGCGGCGGCCTCACTATAGGCGAACGTGCTCGCCAACAAAATCCCCATTTTCAGCCACGAATATGCCCCGGCATCGCAGTGCGGCAAGGCTTGACACGCACGTTGTCACAAGGACTTCCGGCCAAAAACGAACAGGCCCGCACCGACGAAGATCGGGCGGGCCCACGGAGTGCGCATGAACATGCGCGGGTCTTGATGAGGCGGCCCGACCCGAAGGCCGACCGTCCGAAGACGTTTCTGCATGCGTGAGCACGCGGATCATACAATGCTACCGGGACCATCTGACTGGTTCCCGGAAGATCGCTGGCGGGAGTGACGGGACTTGAACCCGCGGCCTCCGGCGTGACAGGCCGGCGCTCTAACCAACTGAGCTACACCCCCTCAGGCGATGCGCGGTGTTTATCCGGTCCCGCCCCCCTCTGTCAACGCCTTTCCGCAAGGGGGGCCGATTTCATGTCACGGCATGCTCACGCCGGTCGAAAAGCCCGCCTGCCGCATCGGGCCACGACGCTTCCCCGGCTTCAGCAAAAAGGTACTCGTCCAGCGGTGCGCCGCGCATGTCCCACCAGTACCGGCTTGCGAAGCCCGACCACTGGGCGGTGATGCGGCCCTCGTCCGTCTTGTACCAGCTGTTGCAGCCGGCGGCCCAGACGGTGCGGTCCAGGGCATCCCTGAGCTTGCGATTATAGCCGGCCATGGCCTCGGGCCGGACATCCATCACCGGCCGGCGTCTCCCCTCGCCCACCAGCCGTTGCAGGCAGCGCACCACGTAATCGGCCTGCACCTCATGCATGAAGATGATCGAGTTGTGTCCAAGGCTGGTATTCGGGCCGAAGAGCATGAAGAAGTTCGGGAAGCCTGCGACCGTCACCCCCCGATGTGCCTCGGCACCTGCAGACCATGCATCGTGGAGGTCGATCCCGCCCCGGCCGGCAATGCGCATCGGCACCAGAAACTCGGTCGTCCGGAAGCCGGTGGCCCAGATCAGAACATCGAGCGCATGACGGCCGCCCTCCTCGGTCTCCACGGCTTCCGGCGTGATCCGGGTGATGCGGCGGGCGACGACGTCGACATCGGGACGCGCCAGGGTGTCATACCAGTCGTTGGACAGCACGATCCGCTTGCAGCCCGCGGGATAATCCGGCGTCAGACACCGGCGCAGCACCGGATCAGCCACCTTGCGGGCCAGCGTCGCCAGAGCCTGACGTTCGAACCGGCGGCGCGCGAAGCCGTTGCGACCGAATACGAGAAAGTTCTTCTCCAGCGACAGGAAGATGCCGAGGCGATGGAGCCGCAAGGCTGCCGGACGTCGGCGAAACCGCGCGATTTCGGCCGCTGTATAAGCGCGGTCCGGCTTGGGCGCGATCCAGGCGGGGCTGCGCTGAAACACAGTCAGATGCCTGGCGACCGGCGCGATCTCGGGCACCAGCTGCACGGCACTGGAGCCATTGCCGACCACGCCGACACGCCGCCCCTTGAGATCGACCTCGCCCGGCCAGCAGGCCGAGTGGAATTGCAGCCCGGCAAAGCTGTCGCGACCCGGAATATCGGGCACGGCCGGGCGGTCCAGCTGGCCCACCGCCGAGATGAGCACCTCCGCCTCCATCCGGCCGCCACCGACCAGATCGATGGTCCAGAGACCACGCTGATCGTCGAAGGCAGCGGCTTCGACCGCCGTTCCGAAACGGATCAGCGGCCGCAGACCGAAGCGATCGGCCGTCTCTTCCATATAGGCCAGAATCTCGGGCTGGCGCGCATAGGTGCGGCTCCAGTCCGGTTTCAGGGCGAAGGAGAAGGAATAGAGGTGGGAGGGCACATCACAGCCGGCCCCCGGATAGGTGTTCTGGCGCCAGGTGCCCCCCAGCGCCTCCCCCTTCTCAAGGATCGTGACGGCCTGAAAACCCGCCTGACGCAGGCGGATGGCCATACACAATCCGCCGAAGCCCGCGCCGATAATGACAACGCGCAGACCGCGCGTCCGCGACGTCACCGTCCGGTCGTTCATATCCGCTCTCCCCGTCAGCGGCAGAAGCGGCCGGCCCGGCGATCATGATCCGTCGCCATGTGCAATCGGGCCGCTCTTCACCCACTATATGAAATTCAGGATACGGATTAAACGTTTTAGTTGATGAACCCGGTGTAGATTTGCCGGAAGCTTGAACGTCCGGCGGATATTGGTGGGCGATGAGGGGCTCGAACCCCCGACCTTCTCGGTGTAAGCGAGACGCTCTGACCAACTGAGCTAATCGCCCGGCGTACGGCGCCGCAGATTCTCCACCAGTGAACGACGGCCGTCCGCCCCTTCAGGTGGAGCGAACGGCCGCGTCTGATCATCTGCGGTGCCACGAACCGCATCGCGGCGCCAGAGGGTCGATCCGATCCTGCGGACCTTGTGGCGCCGCCGGCGTCCGGCGTCGTGAGGGACGGCGCCGTACGCGCAGAAATTCGATGAGGTGCCAGCCTTGCATTCGGCCCGGGCCTGGCATGGCCCTGAACGGCGCATCTATGTGTTTTTGGGCGGGTCCAGCCGCCGGGTGGTCCATGGAACAGTCCGGGCAGGATCAGCCGTTCACGGCGTCCTTCAGCCCCTTGCCGGCACGGAACTTCGGCTGCTTCGACGCCGGAATGGTGATCGCTTCACCGGTCCGCGGGTTGCGGCCTTCGCTGGCGGCGCGGGTCGCGACATTGAACGTGCCGAAGCCGACCAGGCGCACCTCGTCATCCGCAGCCAGCGCCGCAGTGATGGCATCGAACACGCCGTCGACGGCCCGGGCCGCGTCGGTCTTGGACAGCCCGGTGCTGTCGGCCACGCGCGCAACGAGATCGTTCTTGTTCACTTCTGAGGCTCCCCTTCTTGGAGTGGCGGTTCGAAAATCACACCTCGGTGATACGTCGACCAGGGGGGAGTGTAAATCCCCCGGCAGAAGCGCGTCAATCGGCCAGCCCGTCGAAAACCGCACAAATCCGCCAAAAAACAGCCCTCGCACCGCTATCGGCGCGAGGGCTTCCCGTTCTCTTCAACCAAAAGTACACGCCCTGTCCGGCAGGCGCTCAGTGCGCCCGCGCACCCGGCGCTTCGCCCTGGTCCGAGGCCTCGTCGCGGCTGCTGTCGGCCGCCTTGTCGTCGGTCCGCTCCGGCCACTCGATCGGCGTCAGGGGCTTCAGAAGGGCATGGGCCAGAACATCATCGACATGCGAGACCGGGATGATGGTCAGCCCCTTCTTCACATTGGCCGGGATATCCGCCAGATCCTTCTCGTTGTCCCGCGGGATCAGCACGGTCTTGATGCCGCCATGCAGGGCCGCCAGCAGTTTCTCCTTCAGGCCGCCGATCGGCAGCACGCGACCGCGCAGCGTAACCTCGCCGGTCATGGCGACACTGCGGTTCACCGGAATGCCGGTCAGCACCGAGACGATCGAGGTCACCATTGCGATACCGGCCGACGGACCGTCCTTCGGCGTCGCGCCCTCGGGCACGTGGATATGGATGTCGGCCTGCTCGAACACCGTCGGCCGGATGCCATAGTCCACCGCGCGCGAGCGGACATAGGACCGCGCCGCCTGGATGCTTTCCTGCATGACCTCGCCGAGCTTGCCGGTGATGGTGACTTTGCCCTTGCCGGGCATCTTCACCGCCTCGATGGTCAGCAGGTCGCCGCCGACCTCGGTCCAGGCAAGGCCGGTCACGGCGCCCACCATGTCCTCGAGCTCCGCCTCGCCGAACTTGAACCGCCGCACGCCCGCGTATTTGTCGAGGTTGGCCGAGGTGATGGACACCTGCTTACGGGTGCCCATCACCAGCTCCTTGACCGCCTTGCGCGCCAGACCGGCGATCTCGCGTTCCAGGCTGCGCACGCCGGCTTCACGGGTGTAATAGCGGATCAGATCGCGGATCGCGCCGTCGGAGATCGAGAACTCGCCCTCCTTCAGCCCCTGGGCCTTGACCTGCTTGGAGATCAGGTGGCGCCGGGTGATCTCGACCTTCTCGTCCTCGGTGTAGCCCGAGATGCGGATGATCTCCATGCGGTCGAGCAGCGGCTGCGGCATACGCAGGCTGTTGGCCGTGCAGATGAACATCACATCCGACAGGTCGTAATCGACCTCCAGATAGTGGTCGGCGAAGGTACCGTTCTGCTCGGGGTCCAGCACCTCGAGCAGGGCCGAGGACGGGTCGCCGCGGAAGTCGGCGCCGAGCTTGTCGATCTCGTCGAGCATGAACAGCGGGTTGGTCTTGCCCGCCTTCTTCATCGACTGGATGATCTTGCCCGGCAGCGAGCCGATATAGGTCCGGCGATGACCGCGGATCTCGGCCTCGTCCCGCACGCCGCCCAGGCTGACGCGCACGAATTCGCGGCCGGTCGCCCGGGCGATCGACTTGCCGAGCGAGGTTTTGCCGACACCCGGAGGGCCGACGAAGCACAGGATCGGGCCCTTGAGCTTGGCGACGCGCATCTGCACGGCCAGATGCTCGATGATCCGTTCCTTGACCTTCTCAAGGCCGTAATGATCCTGGTTCAGGACCTCTTCGGCCCATTTCAGGTCCTTCTTGACCTTGGAGCGGGTCTTCCACGGCAGGCCGGTCAGCCAGTCGAGATAGTTGCGCACCACGGTCGCCTCGGCCGACATCGGGCTCATGGTCTTGAGCTTCTTCAGCTCGGCCATGGCCTTGTCATGGGCCTCCTTGGGCATGCGCGCCTTGCGGATGCGCTCCTCGATTTCGGCGCTCTCGTCGCGGCCGTCCTCGCCCTCGCCCAGCTCCTTCTGGATCGCCTTCAGCTGCTCGTTGAGATAGTACTCGCGCTGAGTCTTCTCCATCTGGCGCTTGACGCGCGACCGGATGCGCTTCTCGACCTGCAGGACCTCGATCTCGCCCTCGATATGGGCATAGATCCGCTCCAGCCGCTCGACCACGGTCGGGGTCTCGAGCAGTTCCTGCTTCTCCGCCACCTTGAGCGACAGATGCGAGGCGATGGTGTCGGCGAGCTTCGCCGGCTCCTCGATCTGGTTCAGGGTGACCAGAACCTCGGGCGGGATCTTCTTGTTGAGCTTCACATACTGCTCGAACTCGGCCACGACCGAGCGCGACAGCGCCTCGACCTCGCGGCCGGCATCCTCGCCCTCGGCGATCGCCTGGGCTTCCGCCTGGAAATAGTCGCCGTCCGAGATGAGGCGGTCGACCCGCGCGCGGCTGGCGCCTTCGATCAGCACCTTGACGGTGCCGTCGGGCAGCTTCAGCAGCTGCAGCACGGTGCCGATGGTGCCGACCATGTAGATGTCGTCGGCGCCCGGATCCTCCTGGGCGGCATCCTTCTGCGCCAGCAGCAGGATCTGCTTGTCGCTGCGCATCACCTCCTCGAGCGCGCGCACCGACTTCTCGCGGCCGACGAAAAGCGGCACGATCATATGCGGAAAGACGACGATGTCGCGCAGCGGCAGGACCGGGTAGGTGTGCGTGCGATGAGTTTCGGTCATGGCCAGTCTCGCATTTATCGGAATCGGCACGGCGTCGGACACGCGGCCCCGGAAGGCCGACATGGCGCCTCGACGTCACATCGGCCCGATTCCTGTTGAGGCCGCGCACACGCGCCCACCGGATGCCGGCCACGCCGCCTCGTGCAGAGGCCGGCGATGGCCGGGGCATCACAGCCGGCACGGGTCAGACCGTGCCGCGGCCGAACTGTCGCAGGGATCAGGAAGCGTTGCCGCCCACGTCGCCCCGCCGGTCCGCATAGATATGGAGAGGCTTGGCCCGGCCTTCAACGACCTCCCGATTGACGACGATCTCTTCGACCCCGTCGAGGTCGGGCAGATCGAACATCGTGTCGAGCAGGATCTCTTCCATGATGGCGCGCAGGCCGCGCGCGCCGGTCTTGCGCTCGATCGCGCGCTCGGCGATGGCACCCAGCGCGTCGTCGGAGAAGGTCAGATGCACGTTCTCCAGCTCGAAGAGACGCTGATACTGCTTCAGCAGCGCGTTCTTGGGCTTGGTGAGGATCTGGACCAGTGCGTCGCGGTCCAGGTCGTGCAGCGTGGCGATCACCGGCAGACGGCCGACGAATTCGGGGATCAGGCCGAACTTCAGCAGATCCTCGGGCTCGACCTGGCGCAGCACGTCGCCCGAGCGGCGGGTTTCCACCGGCTCGACATTCGCACCGAAGCCGATCGAGGTCTTGCGGCCGCGATCATTGATGATCCGGTCGAGGCCGACGAACGCCCCGCCCACGATGAACAGGATGTTGGTCGTATCGACCTGCAGGAACTCCTGCTGCGGATGCTTACGCCCGCCCTGCGGCGGCACGGAGGCGACGGTGCCTTCCATGATCTTCAGCAGCGCCTGCTGGACGCCCTCGCCCGACACATCGCGGGTGATCGACGGGTTGTCGGATTTGCGGCTGATCTTGTCGACCTCGTCGATATAGACGATGCCGCGCTGCGCCCGCTCGACATTGTAATCGGCGGCCTGAAGCAGCTTCAGGATGATGTTCTCGACGTCCTCGCCGACATAGCCGGCTTCGGTCAGCGTGGTCGCGTCCGACATGGTGAACGGCACGTCGAGGATGCGGGCCAGGGTCTGGGCCAGCAGCGTCTTGCCGCAACCGGTCGGGCCGATCAGCAGGATGTTGGACTTGGCGAGTTCGACCTCGGCACCCTTGCCGCCCTGGTTCAGACGCTTGTAGTGATTGTACACCGCGACCGAGAGGATCCGCTTCGCCTGCTCCTGGCCGATCACATAATCGTCCAGGACGTTGAAGATGTCCTTCGGGGTCGGTCCGCGATCACGCGTCTTGACCAGCGAGGTCTTGCTCTCCTCGCGGATGATGTCCATGCAGAGCTCTACACACTCGTCGCAGATGAACACCGTTGGACCGGCGATCAGCTTCCGCACCTCGTGCTGGCTCTTGCCGCAGAACGAGCAATAAAGTGTGTTCTTGCCGTCGCCGCCGCTGGACTTGGTCATCGTGTCTCCACTCGTTGGCTCTGCCCGGCGCCCATGTTAGCCGCCGGTCGCGCCCGGGCACAAACCCTAAAAAGCGGCAGACCGACGATGAACCGTCCTGGCTTCGGGAACGCGCCCCGGGTCGTCTGCCGGTGCGGGGGTCCGGACCGGGAGACCGCAACATCTTCAGCATGCCGCGGTCAATGGAAATGTAATGCGCAGCTCGCGCTTGCCAAAGGGGGAAAAATCATCGGGCGATGCTTCCAGCCCCCACCCCGGACATGAAGAACCCGCCATCGCGTGCGCGCGGTGGCGGGTTGCATGTGGCGGAACGCCCCGACGTCATGTGGCGGAACGCCCCATCGGCAGCCGTTCCGGCCGGATGCCGCGCGGACGGACGATCACGCGCGACATCGACCGGTCGGCCGTCGGTCAGGAGGCGGTATCCTCGGCCTTCGGCCGCTGGGCCACGACCGTGTCGATCAGGCCGAAGGCCTTGGCCTCTTCGGGCGACATGAAGTTGTCGCGCTCCATGGCCCGCTCGACTTCCTCCAGCGGGCGGCCGGTGTGCTGAACGTAAATCTCGTTCAGCCGGGCACGCAGCTTCAGGATTTCACGGGCATGGATCTCGATGTCGGTCGCCTGGCCACGGAACCCGCCCGAGGGCTGATGGACCATGATCCGGGCGTTGGGCAGCGCGAAGCGCTTGCCCGGCGCGCCGCCGGCCAGCAGCAGCGAGCCCATCGATGCCGCCTGGCCGATGCACAGGGTCTGCACGTCGCAGCGGATGTACTGCATCGTGTCGTAGATCGCGAGGCCCGAGGTCACCACGCCGCCCGGCGAGTTGATGTAGAAGGAAATATCCTTCTTCGGGTTCTCGCTCTCCAGGAAGAGCAGCTGGGCGGTGATGAGGCTCGAAACATTGTCCTCGACTGGCCCGGTCAGAAAGATGATGCGCTCTTTCAGAAGACGCGAATAGATGTCATAGGCGCGCTCGCCCCGGTTGGTCTGCTCGACCACCATCGGCACCAGCGAATTCATGTAGGTATCGAGCATGTCGCTCATGCGCTTTCCGCTCCCCTCGACTGACATCACCGATCTTCACAAAGCCCCTGCCGGGCGCTTGAGACGTCACGACCGCCCTCGGGCTACGGGGGCGGTCGCGGACGGTCTCTCGGCAGGGCGGCGGATCAGGCCTCGGACTTGTCCGACGCCTCTCCGGCCTCACCGTCCTCGTCGGGATCCTTCATCAGATCCTCGGCGCTGACGACCTTCTCTTCGACCTTCGCCTGGGCGAGGATATGGTCGACGACCTTGTCCTCGAAGATCGGCGCCCGGAGCGCACGCAGCGCATCCGGATTCTTCTGGTAATACTCGATCACCCGCGCTTCCTGACCGGGGAAGCGGCGCGCCTGCTCGATCAGGGCGCGGTTGACCTCTTCGTCCGCCACCTGAACATCGTTCACGCGACCGACTTCTGCAAGGACCAGACCCAGACGAACCCGACGCAGGGCGATCGCACGATACTCCTCGCGGACCTCGTCCTCGGTCTTTTCCATGCTCTCGAAGGTCTGGCCGGTGCGGGCCATCTCGTCGGTCAGCTGCTTCCAGATGCCTTCGAATTCGGCCTCGAGCATGCCGGCGGGCACCTCGAATTCGTAGCGGCCGGCGAGCGCATCCAGCAGCGCACGCTTCAGCTTCTGGCGCGAGATCTGGTCGTAACGGCCGCGGAAGTCGTCGCGGATCGCCGCCTTCAGCGCATCCAGGTTGTCGAGGCCCAGCTTCTCGGCCAGGGCATCGTCGATACCGGCGGTCTTGGGCGCCTGGACTTCCTTGACGGTGGTCTCGAAGACGGCGGCCTTGCCGGCCAGGTGCTCCGCCCCATAGTCCTCGGGGAAGGAGACCTCGACCTTGCGCTCCTCGCCGGCCTTGGCGCCGAGCAGCTGATCCTCGAAGCCCGGGATGAAGGTGCCCGAACCCAGAGCCAGCGCATAGCCTTCGGCCTCGCCACCCTGGAAAGCCTCGCCGTCGACGAAGCCCTTGAAGTCGATGACCACCTGGTCGCCGTTCTCGGCGGCGCGATCCTCGACGGTCTCGAACTCACGATTGGCGGCGGCAATGCGCTCCAGCGCCTCGTCGACTTCCTTCTCGTCGACCTCGGCCGCCTCGCGGACCAGTTCGACATCCGAGAAATCGCCCAGCTCGAATTCCGGCATGATCTCGACGACCATGCTGTATTCAAGATCCTGGCCCTCGTCGAAGGCCGTGATCTCGATCTTCGGCTGGGTGGCCGGACGCAGATTGTTCTGGTCCAGCACGTTGCGCGAGGTCTCGTTCACCGCCTCTTCCAGCACCTCGCCCATCACCGAGGAGCCGTAGCGCTGCTTCACGACCTTGGCCGGGATCTTACCGGGACGGAAGCCGGGCATCTTGATCGTGGCCGCGATCTGGGCGATGCGGGCGTCGATCTTCTCGTCGATCGAAGCGGCCGGCACGACGACCTTGTATTCGCGCTTGAGCCCTTCGGCGTTGGTCTCGGTGATCTGCATCAAAACGGTCTCACAGGGTCGGTTGACTGCGGCAGCACCCGGTGCGTCGCGGGGAAGGAGGCGCATCCCGGGCCGGCCGGGATCGCCTCCGGACGAAACGCCGGGTGCGCGAAGAGGCGTGATCGCGGGCAGCACTGCACCACGACACGGGCGGCAGCCATGTGGCACGAAATCACCCGGTTACGCAAGTCCAATACGCTGCGAAAACCGGCGCCCGGCGGGATCATTCCCGCGGGGCGCCGCACGTCGGTTCAGGTGAAGGCATGGAGCGTGTAAGAGATGCCTGCGCTGTTCCAGCCGCCCTTGACGGTGATCTCCTTACCCGAGATCTCGACCTGATCATAACCGGCAGGCGAGATCGCCGAGACAGACATCGTGCGCCCGCGATCGCTTCCGGTCACAGCGACGACGGCCACGAATGCGGGCTCAAAGGTGAGGGACACCGTCTTCGACGTCTCTCCGTCACCATCATAGGCTGCCACCTGGCGGCTCGCACTTCCGACGACCTGATTCCAGTTCGCTGCCGGCTGTTGCGCGTCCATATATGCGGGGAGAAGGTTGTCCCGGACGACAAGACCGGCGGCAGCTGCCGTGCTGGTCGCGAAACCGATCAGCGGCTCGTTCCGCGCCATCGGCGCATTGTCGACCGAGTTCTCCGAGACGATGAGACCGGTCACAGGGCCATTGACCCGGACCACGTAGCGCGATGGTGGCGTGGGATCGCTCTCGGTGTCGTTGTTGCTCAGGCAGACATCCTTCATGACATTACCCCGGAACAGGATGTTCCGGCAGGTTCCGCTCAGGGAGAGCACATCCCGCACGACACGCTTGAAGTGGTTGCCCTCGATCGAGACGTTGCTCACGCCGGAGAGCAGCACGCCGCCGAGGATCTCGCGGGTATCGCCGGTCCCGGCCTCGGGCGTGCCGGCCGCGTTGTCCGTCATGCCGTAGAAGACGTTGCCGCCGATCCGGATGTTGTCACCGCCCGATATCGCGAACAGGAAGTTCGGAGCGATCGAGTGGATCAGCAGATTGTCGGTGAAGAGCGACTCGTTCGCCGCACCCTCGAAGATCCGGCAATTGGTGTCGATATAGTTCCCCGAGAACTGGATCCCGTGAATACGCGAGGCGTTCCAGCCGATATTGCGCACGAGATAGCCGCCCGAACCCGCGTGAAAGCGGTTGTCGCGGATCATATAGGCCCGCATGCCCCCGGCCAGCTTGTTGTCGAAGTTGGGCCCGGGGTTGAAACGCGAGGGATCCAGCGGGTCGGCATCCGGCTCCTGTTCATCCGGCCAGTCGAGCTCGATCCCATGTGTGAACGAAACCAGATTGCACTGGGTGACGTTCAGCCCCCGGCCCTTGATCCGGATCAGCGTATTGGCCCGGCCGAGCACGCATGAAGTGATCTTGAGATCGACATCGCCGTTGTTCTTGCCGTCGGGCGTCACCAGATAGTCTTCCTCGGCGAAGATGACCACCGTGCCGCTTTCGTTCTGGTCGCGACCGATCATCACGAAGTTCTCGAGATTGACCGAATGTGCCCGAACATTCATCACGATAGCGGCCGTGCTGGTCGACGCCATCTGGATCGACGCCCGTGAAGTCGTCCCCGGCCCCGTCAGGCCGAAGATGCGCTGGCCACGGGTAATCACGTCCACGGTATCGGTTACCAGATAGCGCGACACCAGCGCCACATCGCGGCCGCTGTTCAGGGCCGCCTGGACAGCGGCCGTATCATCGGCACTGCCGTTGCCCACCGCCCCGAAATCCTCGGGCGTCACGTATTCAGCAAGCTTGCTCGTCAGAGTCCGGGAGACTCCACCGAGATAAGGGGCGAGGTAAGTCACGTCATCCGAGGAGGTCGGCATTTTCCGTCTCCGTGCATCTACTGGAAAACAACGAATGCAACCGCATTCATCACCAGAGATATCGCAAAACATGCGGAGACGTGCTCATAGTGGTGCTGCAACAACGCGGCACTTCTCGAGCCTTGACATCAGATCCTGCCTATTTGCGCACCACCATCCGGCGGACGGTATCGACGACCGGCTTTTCGATCACCAGACGAAAAAAGACCGATCCGACGAGTGACAGCACAGCTGCCGCCGCCAGGAACAGAGTCCCGCCAATCGACCCGTCGGCGGCGGCCGGGGGCCAGATCGCCCGCACTGCGCCGATCGCAAAATAATGGCACAGATAAAGGGCATAGGAGGCATCACCCAGAACGCGAAGCCATCCGATCCGCCGGACATGCCCGCCCTTCTCCAGCATCACCGCCGCCAGCAGGATGACCGCTGCGGGAACCCCGGCGGTCAGCCACCGCCAGAGGTCATAGGTCGTCTGCGGGGCCGGTGTCATGAAAAGAGCAACCGATCCGGCCGTCAGCAGGATCAGACCCGCCGGACGCGACAGCCGCATCCGGCCGAGGAAGGCGACCGCGACCGCCATCCCCAGCACGAAGTCGACCAGGATCGGCGAGGTCCAGACCCGAAATGCCGCCACGCCGGGACGAAAGATCAGACCCGCCGCCACCAACCCGGCCACGATGGTGACCATCGCCGCGACGCGGCGGGAGGGCAGCACGGCCAGCACCAGAGCGAACAGCAGATAGAATTCAAGTTCGAGGTTCAGCGACCAGCCGAGCTGGAACAGCGGCAAGGCCGTGCCCGTCTCCGGATGCGTCCAGGGCAGGAATGCGAAGGATGCCGCCACATGGGCGGCGTCCAGCCCCATCGTGTGGAAGATCGACGGTGCCAGGATCGCGAGCGCCAGCACCGCCGCGGTCACGATCCAGTAAGGCGGGGCGACCCGCGTCAGCCGCCGCAGGAAGAAATCGCCCGGCCGCACATCGTCCCGCGCCGTCATGCAGGTCATGACGAAGCCGCTGATCACGAAGAACAGGTCGACGCCCTTCTGCCCGTCCAGAAAGACGGGCAGACCTCTGCCCTGCAGGTGTACGACATAGCTGTGACTGGCATGGAGCAACACGACCATCATGGCTGCCGCGATGCGCAGATACTGGACATGAAAGATGGTCGGCAGGCTGGTCATATCCGGATGCCCGGGGCGCGCCCGAAGACTGAAATCAGGGAAAGGATGGTGCGGGCGGTGGGACTCGAACCCACACACCTTCCGGCACGAGAACCTAAATCTCGCGCGTCTGCCAATTCCGCCACGCCCGCGAACCGGCGGTGGATATAGCACGCCGGCCCGCGGAGTTGCCAGTGGTCAAGATGTCCAGGGTCAAGACGTCCACCGCTTCCGGATCAGCGCAACAGCCCCCGTACGGCCGAACCGGCCCGGACCTCATGCGCGCCCCCGGTATAGGCTTCGTGGTTATCCTCGATCTCGCCGCGCTTGTAGAGATAGTTGACCATCATGCCGGCTGACTGACGAACCCCCTTGGCGCTGAGATCGGCGCGCCAGTTGATCCGCTCCACCCGCGCACCATTGGACAGGTGGAAATGCGCCACGCCGTCCCGTGCCCGGCCGCGGGTCTTCTCCTGGGTAAGATAGCGGGCCGCCAGCCGCATCAGCGGTGCCTTCAAAGCCTCGGCAAGCTGGGGCTCGCCCGGCCAGTCGCGCTCCAGCGCGAGGGCGAGCGGATGCCCCTCCGCTTCTCGGGGCAGGGCGGCCTTCAGCCTCGACCGTTCCGCTTCGGAGATGAGTCCCTCGCCGCTCGCCGCCAGGCACTCGTCCAGCCAGGCCCTGAAGCCGGGGATCGGCGACAGGGTCGCAAAGGTCTTGAGATTGGGCAGATCATGGGACAGGTCCTCGACCACCCGCTTGATCAGGAAATTGCCGAAGCTGAAACCCGCCAGGCCCTTCTGGGCATTCGAAATCGAATAGAAGATCGCCGTGTCGGCGGCTTCCGGGTCGGCTGTCGGCGCCGCCTCGTCCAGCAGGGTGTGAACATCGTTGGCCAGGCCCTTGACCAGGGCCACTTCCACGAAGATCAGCGGCTCGCGCGGCATCTTGGGATGGAAGAAGGCATAGCAACGCCGGTCGCTTTCCAGCCGGTTGCGCAGATCCGACCACGAACGGATCTCGTGCACCGCCTCGTATTCGATCAGCTTTTCGAGCAGGGCGGCAGGCGCATCCCAGGTGATCCGGGTCAGGTCCAGGAGACCAATGTCGAACAGGCCCGACAGCACCTCGCGCAGTTCGTGCTCCATGCCCCGCGCGGCCGGGTCGGTGCGGGCCAGCGGCAGCAGGTCGGCGCGCAGATCCACCAGGAACTTCACGCCCTGGGGCAGGCTGCTGAACTGGCGCAGCAATCGGGCCCGCGGGCTGACCAGCGTCGCCCGCAGCCGCTCCAGTGCCGCCACCCGCGCCGTCTGGTTCGTCCCCGCCTCGCGCACCGCCAGCATGGCGGTATCCAACTCGCCCGGCGGCACGTCGAATTCATTGGCGAGCAGGCCAAGGAGGGCAGCTTTGCCCTTCGGGGCCAGCCCCAGATAGACCTGTCCCAGTTCGGCCGTGCGCGCCCGTGCCGACACCTCGCCGCCCACGGCATCCAGCGACTGACGGATCAGCGCCCGGATCCGGTCCAGATCCTCGGCCGGCAGGTCGGGGCGGATCGGCGCACCGATGCGCGCCCGCGCCTGCTGCGAGACCTCGCGCCACAGCCGGTTCAGCCGGTCCAGGGTCCGGTCGAAAAAGCCCGGCCCCTCGGCACCGGCATCGGTCGCAGGGGGCGGCGTGACGGCAGCTCCGGCGTGAACGGGAAGTGTGGTCTGCACGGCTGTCTGCACTGGCGTCACGGTGTCGGTCACGGCGGTCCTCCTTCGGCTCTTGCGGCCCTCCAGAGGATCAGGGGATGCGGACCTCCGCGTTCAAGTCTTGACATGCCCGCGAGTGGTGAAGCTTTCGTGGCATCTCAGCCGTCGAGCCCGAAGCCCAGCGGATCGAGGGTCGGGTCGGTGCCCGGCGCCACCGCATCCAGCACCGCAGGCAGGGCATCGGGCAGGTCTTCTGCGATCAGCCCGCGCGGCAGGCGGCGGGCGGCGGCGCCATGCAGCCACACTGCCGCGGCCGCAGCCTCGAAGGCCGGCAGCCCCTGGGCCAGCAGGCCACCGGTGATGCCGGCCAGCACATCCCCTGCCCCGGCGGTCGCAAGGCGCGCCGGCGCATTACCATTGATCGCGATGCGCGCCCCGCCACCACTCCCGGCCCCGGCCCCGCCGGGTGCCGCGATCACACTGTCGGCCCCTTTCAGCACCACCACCGCCCCGGTACGGTCGGCGGCCATCCGGGCCCGATCCAGGCGGCCGGCATCGGACAGGTCGGGAAAGATCCGGGCAAACTCGCCGTCATGCGGCGTCAGCACCACCCGTGCCCCGTCGCCGGTCACTTCGCGGATCTGGTCGAACAGCAGGTCGGGTGTCGCCGCAAAGGCGGTCAGCGCGTCGGCATCCAGCACCGCGGCCGGCAGCCGGGCCAGTGCCCGGCGCACCCAGTCGCGGGTCAGCGCATCCACCCCCTGCCCCGGCCCCAGCACGGCCGCCGCCACCTTGCGATCGCGGAGCAGCTGCTCGAAGGCTTCAGGGGTCGGCGCCACCCGGGTCATCACCGCAGGGTCGGCGCCGGCGTAGATAGAGAGCGCATCCGACAGGCAGGCGATCGTCACCAGCCCGGCCCCGGCCCGCAGGCCCGCCCGGGCCGCAAGCCGCGCCGCCCCCGCCGTCTCGGGCGGGCCGCCCGCCACCACCAGATGGCCGCGCCGGTATTTATGGTCCGAGGCGACGGGCGCACCCAGGGCGTGGCGCCAGAGCGACGGCCGGTTGAGCATGGTCACCGGCGTAATCTCGCGCAGCACCCCGTCCTGAATGCCGATATCGGCGATCACCAGCCGGCCACGCAGGGCGCGGCCCGGCATCAGCCAATGGCCGGGCTTGGGCCTGAAGAACGACACGGTCAACATGGCCGGCGCCGCCATGCCCATCACCGCGCCGTCATCCCCCGACACGCCGCTCGGCACATCGACCGCGACCACCGCCGCCGGCGAGGCGGCGAGCGAGGCCAGAAGATCGGCCACCTCCCCCTCGATCGGCCGCGACAGCCCGGCCCCGAACAGCGCATCGATCACCACCGGTGGCGCGGTCTCGTCGGGCGCGGCCGCAAAACGGGCGGCTGCCTCAGAAATCGGCAGCACGCTGCCCATCCACTGATCAGCGGCCAGACGGGCATCGCCCCGAAGCGCCCCGCGTGCCACCATCGACGCCACCTCCACCGGCCAACCGGCCGTGGCGAGATGCCGGGCGGCCACCCAGCCATCGCCGCCGTTATTGCCGGGGCCCGCCAGCACGAGAACACGCCTCGGTTGCGGCCCAAGGGCAGCCATCACCTCCTGCGCCACGGCTGCCCCGGCCGCTTCCATCAGCGTGATGCCGGCGGTGCCACCGGCGATGGTGGCCTGGTCGGCGCGGCCCATCTCGGCACAGGTCAACAGCTCGTGGCTCATGGCGCGGGGGTCCTTCCGGCAATCGGCGACAGCCGCGCGGACAAGGGCCCGTACGGCACGCCCCGCATCTTCGACGTGCGGGCCGGCTTTGACAAGAATCCTGCCCCACACCTAAAGTTCGGAATGTCACACTGCCCGACATGGACCCCAATCACCCCCGGAGGCCCTGGAGACGATGGCGACCACACCGCCCTGGAGCGTGAAAGGCGTCGACCGAGACGCCCGCGACATCGCCAAACGCGCCGCCCAGGCGTCCGGGCAGACGCTCGGCATCTGGCTCGCCGAGGCGATCCGTGCCTTCGCCGAAGCCCAGGCCGTTCATGCCGCAGAGAGCACCAGCTGGGGGGATCCCACCGCCCCGGCGCCGGCCGCCGCAGCGGCCGCACCGGTGGATGACGGCCGCATCGCCGAGATCGAAGAGCGGCTCGCCCGGCTGGAAGCGGCCCTGAACGAGCATCGCGAGCGCTCGGAACACGCCCTGGCCGATCTTGCCCGCGGTTTCGTCGCTCTGGCCGAGAAGCGCAGCGCACCGCCTGCCGGCTGATCGCCGCAGTCATGCGCATCCTCTGCTGGAACCT
Source organism: Tistrella mobilis (assembly GCF_039634785.1). Classification (NCBI taxonomy): domain Bacteria; kingdom Pseudomonadati; phylum Pseudomonadota; class Alphaproteobacteria; order Geminicoccales; family Geminicoccaceae; genus Tistrella; species Tistrella mobilis. The sequence goes on from NZ_JBBIAB010000010.1 coordinate 61,385, forward strand.
GAAGCGCCCCGACGGCCGCCGCCTCAGAGGCATCGCCGAACGACTGCGGGATCTTGGGGTGGAGCTGCTGATGGCGCAGGAAACCCGGCCTGAGGACGGTCCGGCGCTCGGCCGGCTGCTGGGCGGAGCATCGGCCTTCACCGCCGCCTTCCCGCTCCGCCAGAGTGCTGAAGGCCATCTCCTCTGGCGGCGGCACGGTCCGGTCGGGCCGGTTCAGCCGTTGAGTTTCGGTGGCTGGCCCTGGCCGCGCGTGGCGCAGCTTTTCCGACTTGTGCCCGATGGGCCGGTCGCCGCCAATCTGCAGCTCTCCCATGGCCCTCTCGCCCGTCGGCGGGAGCTGGGTGTGGTGGCGGGCCACCGCCCTGCCCTGATCGCAGGCGACCTCAACTGGCCCGAAGCCCTGCACCTGTCCGGCTGGCACGATGCCACCCCCATCGGGGGCAGCTTCCGCCTGGGTCCGCTCAGGCTTCGTCTCGACCGGGTGCTGGTTGCCGACATCCTGCCGCAGCCATCGGTCCGCATCCTGCCGCATGACGGCCTCTCCGACCATGACGCCCTGCTGATCGATCTGCCTCTCTGAGCCGTGCGTCGTTCGGTAACCGGCCGCCTGGCCTGAAAAGACAAAAGGCGCAGACCCCGCAGGGATCCACGCCTTTCTCAAGTCTTTAGTCCGGGTCTCGACCGCCGCGCCGTTCTGAACGGCAAGAGGGGGAGTGGGGCGAGTGATGGGATTTGAACCCACGGCCTCCAGAGCCACAATCTGGCGCTCTAACCAACTGAGCTACACCCGCCACCGGAGTGCCGCTTCTCTAATACGCCAGCCCGTGGCGGGTCAAGCGGTTTGTGAAGCGGCGCCCTGAGTTTTTCGGCTCAGGCGCTGCGGGCCTGCTGAAAGCCGCCGGCGGCAAAGAAGCGCTCCAGCCGGGCAACCGCCTCTTCCAGAACGCTTTCCCGCTTACAGAAGCAGAAGCGGACGAAGTTGCGGATGTCGCCCGCCTGATAGAAGGCGCTGAACGGCAGGCAGGTCACCCCGGCCTCCACCGTCAGACGGCGGCTGAACTCCACGTCATCCATGTCGCCGACCAGCGGCCGGATGTCGGCGCCGATGAAATAGGTGCCTTCCGCCGCCAGCACATCAAAGCCCACCCGGCGCAGCCCGGCCGAGAGCAGATCGCGCTTGGCGGCGAGATCGGCTGCCAGACCGTCGAAATAGCTGCGGTCCATGGTCAGGCCATGGGCGACGGCCCGCTGGAGATTGGGCGCGGTGGTGAAGGTCAGGAACTGATGCGCCCGGCCGAGGGCGGCGGCGATCGGCGCGTCGGCGACCAGGTAGCCGACTTTCCAGCCGGTGAGCGAAAAGGTCTTGCCGGCAGAGCCGACCCGGACGGTACGCTCGCGCATGCCGGGCAGGGTCATCATCGGCCGGTGTGCCCGGCCGTCGAAAACCAGATGCTCATGCACCTCGTCGCAGACGACGACCGCGTTGTGCGCCTTGACCAGATCGGCCAGGAAGGTGAGATCGTCGTCGCTGAACACCTTGCCGGTGGGGTTCATCGGCGAATTCATCAGCAGCATGCGGGTCTTGGGCCCGAAGGCGGCCGTCAGCGCCTCGCGCGGCAGCTGCCAGTGCGGCGGCTCCACCCGCACCAGCTTCGGCACCGCGCCCGCCAGCTGCACGATCGGCAGATAGCTGTCATAGAGCGGCTCGATCAGCACGACCTCGTCGCCGGGGTTGAGCAGGCCCAGCAGGGCCGCTGCCAGGGCCTCGGTCGCCCCCGAGGTCACGATCACCTCGCGCATCGGGTCGACCTCGATACCGTAGAAGCGGTGGTCATGCTCGGCCACCGCCCGGCGCAGCTCGGGGATCCCCGCCATCGGCGGATACTGGTTGCCGCCGGCCATGAGGGCGTCGGCGGCCACGCGCCGCACCTCCTCGGGTCCTTCCCAGTCGGGGAAGCCCTGGCCGAGATTGACGGCCCCGTGCTCCTGCGCAAGCGCGCTCATCACGGTAAAGATGGTGGTGCCATAGCCGGAGAGGATCTGATTGGCGAACTGCACGGCCCGTTCCTGCTGATGCGCCGACCCGGATTTATCAATCACGGGTTGGGTTGAAGAGAGATGAGGTCCCGAGGATCGCAGAAGCCGGGCCATCCGACAAGGCGGCCGCACAGATGCTGGCCCGACTGCCCGTGTTTTGGGCAGCATCTGCCCGTGTTTTAGCCAAAGCCCATGGACCTCCGCGCTGCGCCTGTGCCTCCGGGCGGGCTGGTCCGTGATGTACCAGTGACTTGCGGGGTTTGGCACGGCACGTGCAAACGTTGGTCGGCGTGGGTGGTGCGCGCCACCTGCCGGTGTACGGCTCGGGCGCGTCCAGCGCATGACCGGCACCCCCCGCCCCAGGTCCCGCAGGTCCTGGCCGCCATGATCGGCAGCCGGATCCAGGGGCCCGGATCTTCCGGTTCATGCGCGCGACTGACGAGAGTAGCCGCCGAGATGAAGAAGATCGAAGCCATCATCAAGCCCTTCAAGCTCGACGAGGTGAAGGAGGCGCTGCACGAGATCGGCCTTCAGGGCATGACCGTGACCGAAGCCAAGGGCTTCGGGCGCCAGAAGGGTCACACCGAGCTGTATCGTGGTGCCGAATACGTCGTCGACTTCCTGCCCAAGGTGAAGATCGAGATCGTGGTCGGCGACGCCCAGGTCGAGCGCGCGATCGAAGCCATCCAGCAGGCCGCTCATACCGGCCGGATCGGCGACGGCAAGATCTTCGTGACGCCGGTGGAGGATGCCATCCGCATCCGCACCGGTGAGCGTGGCAACGACGCCCTCTGACCGGTTTTGCGGGGTACCGGGCCTGTGCCGGACTGACCGGCGCGGCCATGGCTACCCTGCGACGAGATCGCCATTGATCCGCACCGCCGCCGGTGGTGCACTCACGAGACTGAAAAAGCTCGGCCCCGCCCCCGCAGACGCCTGACGGCGGGCCGACCGGTCGGTATGACGGATCATCCGGGGACACGGTGGTCCGCATGCCGCAGTCCAGGCAGGCCCGTCAACAGGCAGGCCAATCAACAGGCAGGATAGAAAATGTCGGACGCGAAGACTGTCCTTCAGCAGATCAAAGACAACGAAATCAAGTTCGTCGATTTCCGCTTCACCGACCCGCGCGGCAAGTGGCAGCACACCACCTACTTCGCCGAGGCGGTGGACGAGGGCACCTTCACTGACGGCGTGATGTTCGACGGTTCGTCGATCGCCGGCTGGAAGGCGATCAACGAGTCGGACATGATCCTGATGCCCGACTGCAGCAGCACCTTCGTCGATCCGTTCGCCGCCCAGCCGACCCTGGTCGTGGTCTGCGACGTGCTCGAGCCGTCGACCGGCCAGGGTTATGAGCGCGACCCGCGTTCGACCGCGCTGCGCGCCGAGGCGTACCTTAAGTACACCGGCGTCGGCGACACCGCCTTCTTCGGTCCCGAGCTGGAATTCTTCCTGTTCGACGACGTCCGCTTCAATGTCGGCATGTTCGGCGCCTCCTACTCGGTCGACGAGCTGGAGCTGCCCTCGAACAGCGGCCGCGCCTATGACGAGGGCAACACCGGCCATCGTCCGAAGGTGAAGGGCGGCTACTTCCCCGTCGCGCCGGTCGACAGCATGTCGGACATCCGCGGCGAGATGCTGGAGCAGCTGAAGGCGGTCGGCATGACCCCGGTCCTGCACCACCACGAAGTGGCACCGGCGCAGAACGAGCTGGGCACCGGCTTCGGCACCCTGACCGCCACCGCCGACGGCGTGCAGAAGTACAAGTACGTCGTCCACAACGTCGCCCATGCCTTCGGCAAGTCGGCCACCTTCATGCCGAAGCCGGTCTCGGGCGACAACGGTTCGGGCATGCACACCCACCAGTCGATCTGGAAGGATGGCAAGCCCCTCTTCGCCGGCTCGGGCTATGCCGACCTGTCGGAGATGTGCCTCTACTACATCGGCGGCATCATCAAGCACGCGAAGGCGCTGAACGCCTTCACGAACCCGTCGACCAACAGCTACAAGCGCCTGATCCCAGGCTTCGAGGCGCCGGTGCTGCTCGCCTATTCGGCGCGCAACCGTTCGGCTTCGATCCGCATCCCCTATGTCGCGAGCCCGAAGGGCAAGCGCATCGAGGTCCGCTTCCCGGATCCGACCGCGAACCCCTACCTCTCGTTCTCGGCGATGCTGATGGCCGGCCTCGACGGTATCGAGAACAAGATCCATCCCGGCGACGCGATGGACAAGAACCTCTACGACCTCCCGCCGGAGGAGCTGAAGGACGTCCCGACCGTCTGCGGCTCGCTGCGTGAGGCCCTGGCGGCTCTCGACGCCGACCGCGAATTCCTCAAGAAGGGCGAGGTCTTCACCGACGCCCAGATCGATGCCTATATCGATCTGAAGATGGAGGAAGTCTACGATTGGGAGCACACCCCGCATCCGGTCGAGTTCCGGAACTACTACAGCGTGTGATCTCCAAGCGTTTGATCGCGCCGGGCTGGGTCGCGGATCGAGGAGCGGGGGCCTTCGTTTCGTGAACCACCGGTGACGGTCGACCGACGGGGCCGTCGTTTCCGCCTTCGGGTGGGGACGGCGGCCCCGGCGTTTTTGGGGGCCGCCATGGACGTCGGGTGTATCCGCGACGCCTTCAGCGGGGCGCGGCACCCGTCCTGGCAAGCCAGATGCCGCCGGCCAGAATGACCGCCCCGCCCGCCAGGGCTGCGGGCCCCGGCACTTCGGCAAACAGCAGCCAACCCAGGGCGGCGCTGAACACGATCCAGACATAGCGCACCGGGCCGAGTGTCGCGGCATCAGCCAGGCGATAGGCCTGGATGTTGCAGGTCTGGCCCAGGATCGCCGCCGGCCCCAGGCACAAAAAGGCGGTCAGCATCCAGCCCGACATCGGCTGCCAGACCAGCAGCGCCGGCAGGGCGAGCAGCAGGCTACCGAACAGGTTCACATAGAACAGCACCACCAGCCGGGTTTCCGAGCGCGCCAGCGTCTTGATCATGATCGCCTCGATCGCGATCAGCGCCGCACCGCCCAGCGCCACCAGGGCCGGCGCCAACATGGCCGGCGTGAAGCGCACCCCCTCTCCGCCGGCAAAGACCACGATTGCGGCGCCGCCCAGACACAGCGCCGCCGCTGCCCAACGTGCCGGCCGCACCCGCTCTCCCAGCAGCGTCACCCCCAGCACCACGGTGAACAGCCCTTCCAGCAGGCCGATCGCTGCGGCATTGGCAACCGGCATTGCGGTTGCGGCATGAATGGCCGCCATGCCGCCCAGCCCGCCGCATCCGGCGCGAACGGCATGCAGGCCCGGCTGGCGTGTCGCCATCGACCGCCAGCGGCCACCGGCGGTGACCGCCACCACAACCGTCGCCAGCCCGCCCACATAGCGCAGCCACATGATCTGCAAAGCCGGGATCAGCCCGCCGGCAATCTTGCCCGACATGAAGATCAGGGCGAAGAGCCCCACCGCCGTCACGGCCCAGAGAATACCCTGCGCCTCGGCGCCGATCACGGGGGCCGCAGGTGCAGTCCGCCTGAGGGTCGCGCCGTCGTCACCATCGATCGACATGATGCCGCTCCATTCCGCATCCGCCGCAACAGGCGGCTCGCCACGGAGCATCGGCCAGGGATACCATATCGGTCCAATGCCGTTTTGGCGGCACTTCATACGTTTCTGATATGGATGACGGAAGAGCGAAGGGCCCCATGAAACTCGGCATGCGCCAGCTCGATGCCTTTCAGGCGGTGATGACGCTGGGCACCGTCACCGCAGCGGCGAATGTGCTCGCCACCTCGCAGCCGGCGGTCACCCGGTCGATCCGGCAGCTGGAAGATGCGACCGGTCTTCAGCTTTTCCGCCGCGTCCGTGGCCGACTGGATCCCACGCCGGATGCCCGCGAGCTGATGGAGACGGTCCGGCAGAGCTATGCCGGCATCGACCGCATCGCCCAGGTCGCGAGCCAGCTGCGGCGGCGCCATACCGGCCATCTGCGCGTCGGCTGCCTGCCCGCCTTCGCCCAGGGCTTCATCGCCCGGACCATCGCCGACTTCCTGGCCGACCATCCCAAAGCCAGCCTGTCGGTCACGCCGCTGATGTCGTCCGACGTGGTCCGCGCCACCCGCAGCCGCGAGGTCGATATCGGCATCGCCGCCTATGATATCGACGTCACCGGGCTCGACACCCGCCCGTTCACCGACTGTCCCGAGATCGCCGTGGTTCCGGCCGGCCATCCCCTCGCCGACCGTCAGGTCGTCGCTCCCGCAGATCTGGCCGGGCAGCCCCTGGTGATGCTGGGGGCGAGCGACCCTTACCGCCAGCGGCTCGATCGTCTTCTGGCCGGTGAGGGCGTGACACCGGCACGGCTGGTCGAAACGCCGACCAGTTCAGCGCTCTGCGCCATGGTCGTCGAAGGGGTCGGCGTCGGCGTGGTCAACCCGATCACCGCGCTGGATTTCATCGGGCAGGGTCTGGTCATGCTGCGCCTTGCGGCAGACCTGCCCTTCGTCACCACCCGGCTGCAGGTCACGACCGGCAGCGCCGACTCCCTGGCCGCGGCCTTCATTTCGGCCCTGGAGCTGCGACGGGACCGGGATCTCGCGGCGGTGGCGGCAGCGCTCAATCCGGCAGAGGCCGCGGCCGCCCCTCGGCATCGACCGCCACGAAGGTGAAGACCGCTTCGGTCACCAGCTCCTCGATCGGATCCTCAAGGCCGGTGCGGCGGCGGGTCACCCAGGTTTCCAGATGCAGACGGATCGAGCTGCGCCCCGTGCCGACGATGCGGCAATAGACGCTGACCAGGTCGCCGACCCGCACCGGCTTCAGAAAGCTCATTGCGTCCACGGCGGCGGTGACGACCCGGCCGCGGGCGCGCTGGCCGGCTGCGATGCCTCCGGCGATGTCCATTTGCGACATCACCCAGCCGCCGAAGATGTCGCCTGCCGGGTTCGCATCGGCAGGCATGGCGACGGTGCGCAGCTCCGCCGCGCCTTCCGGGCGGCGCGGCATGGTACCGGGCTCGTGGCTGCGGGTCATGGCGCAGGGCTCCCCTCATCGATGGGTGCAGGGCCGGACAGGCTGCAGCGCAACAGGGCCGATCCTCCGGGCTTCCGCCGGCCCGCGACGTCACATCGCCCGACCCGCGACGTAACATCGACTGTAGCCCTTGCCGGTGATCCGCGCGATTCCTATAATCCGCGCCATGTCAGATCTCTTCGAAAGCGACGCAGCCGGAACCGGCGGCACTGGGTATTCGGCGGCGGACATCGAGGTTCTCGAGGGTCTGGAGCCGGTGCGCCGCCGTCCCGGCATGTATATCGGCGGCACCGACGATCGTGCACTGCACCATCTCGCGGCCGAAATCCTCGACAATTCGATGGACGAGGCCGTCGCCGGCCACGCCACCCGGATCGAGGTCGGGCTTGCCGCCGACAACACGCTGATGATCCGCGACAACGGTCGCGGCATCCCGGTGGATCCGCACCCGAAATACAAGGACAAGTCCGCGCTCGAGGTGGTGATGACCACCCTGCATGCCGGCGGCAAGTTCAACGGCAAGGTCTACGCGACATCGGGCGGTCTGCACGGCGTCGGCATCTCGGTGGTCAACGCGCTGTCCGACCGGATGGTGATCGAGGTCGCGCGCGACCGGAAGCTCTGGGCGCAGGACTATTCCCGCGGGCGTCCGCAGGGGCCGCTGGTCCTGAAGGGTGCCGCCCCCAATCGCCGCGGCACCACGGTCTGGTTCCATCCGGATGCCGAGATCTTCGGCGATCTGCGCTTCAAGCCCGCCACGCTTTACCGGCTGGTGCGCTCCAAGGCCTATCTGCATCGCGGTGTCGAAATCCGCTGGGCCTGCGATCCGGCGCTCCTCGCCGCCGATGGCGAGGTGCCGGCCGAAGAGACCCTGCATTTCCCGGGCGGCCTTGCCGATTTCATGGCGACGCTCGTCGACGGCCCGACCGTCACGCCCGAGGCCTTCACCGGCCTGGTGGAGAGCGAGGGCCAGTCGAAGATCGACTGGGCCATCACCTGGCCGCTCGAAGGCCAGGGCTTCACCTCGTGGTACTGCAACACCGTGCCGACCCCGCTTGGCGGCACGCATGAACTCGGCCTGCGCTCGGCCCTGACCAAGGCGCTGCGCAGCTTTGCCGAGCTGTCGCAGAAACAGGCCCGCGCCGCCAAGCGCGCCCAGCAGATCACCGCCGACGACATCCTGGGCGGCGCGGTGGTGCTGCTCTCGGTCTTCATTCCCGATCCGCAGTTCCAGGGCCAGACCAAGGACCGCCTGACCTCGCCCCAGGCCTCGCGTCTGGTGGAGAATGCGATCCGCGACCGGTTCGAACACTGGCTGACCGCCAATCCGGCCGCCGCCAGCGACCTGCTCGCCTTCGTGCTCGACCGGGCCGAGGAACGCCTGCGCCGCAAGGAAGAAAAGACCGTCGGCCGCAAGACCGCCACCAGGCGGCTGCGTCTGCCCGGCAAGCTTGCCGACTGCACCCGCGACGAGGCCGACGGCACCGAGCTTTTCCTGGTCGAGGGCGACTCGGCCGGCGGCTCGGCCAAACAGGCGCGCAACCGCGATACCCAGGCGGTTCTGGCCCTGCGCGGCAAGATCCTGAACGTCGCCTCGGCCTCGCTCGACAAGCTCAAGGGCAACCAGGAAATCAACGACATCATCCTGGCGCTGGGCTGCGGCACCGGCCGGGATTTCAAGCTGGCGGATCTGCGCTACGAGCGCATCGTCATCATGACCGATGCCGATGTCGACGGTGCGCATATCGCCTCGCTGCTGATGACCTTTTTCTTCCGCCAGATGCCCGGGCTGATCGATTCCGGCCGGCTCTATCTGGCGGTGCCGCCGCTCTACCGCGTGGCACGCGGCGGCGATACCGCCTATGCCCGCGACGATGCCGACCTGAAGCATCTGCTCGCAACCCGCTTCAAGGGGGCGAAGACCGAGATCAGCCGCTTCAAGGGTCTCGGCGAAATGCCGGCACGGCAGCTGAAAGAGACCACCATGGCGCCCGAGACCCGCACCCTGCTTCGGGTCGGCATCGACCAGGGCAGCCGGATGCTGGTCGCGGAACGCGTCGAGACCCTGATGGGCAAGCGGCCCGAGAAGCGTTTCCAGTTCATTCAGGAAAACGCCCGCTTCGTCACGGAAGCCCTCGACGTCTGATCATCAAGGGGCGATGCTGGCGTTTCACATACTGCCAGCGTCAAACCAAGAGCATCCTGCATGGCCCCCCGACGCCTGCCTCGTCCCACCCCGATGCGCCGCCTTCGCCCGATGCGCGGGCTGATCGCCGCCCTCTCACTTCTCGCAGTCGCGGGCTGTGACGCCGAGGACGTGGTGGTGGTTGAAAGCGTCCGCCATGCAGGCTGGGTGTCCGACACCGACATCCGGATGATGCTCGCCTATCAGCCGCTGATGGTGGTGGTACGCGGCGACCTGCCCGGTCTTTCTCGCATTGCGACCGAAGCCGCGGTCATCGACGGGATCGCGAAAGCGGTCTCCCGCAGCCGCGACTCGCTCGAAATCCTGGCGGATGCCGGCACCAGGCCGCACATCCTCGTGCGGTTCGATCCGCCCGTCGTGAACACCGACGAGGTCTGTACCGCCGATCTCAAGAGCGGCGATGGTGATCCGGGCGGAGAAAATGATGGCGATGCCGATGACGCGGTGACACCCGTCATCAGCTGGCGGATCAGCCTGTGCAATTCTCGATCCATGGTGGCAACGGTGACGGCGCGCGGCCCATTCGACCTTCAGGCAACCTCCCCGCTTGAAGACATCGCCGCCCAGAGCCTGGTTCTCCTGCGCGACCCGCGCGAGAACATTCAACGCAGAGGCAGCTGACCGGGCCGCGGCCGGCTTCCCTGCCGGTCATGGGAGCCTGGATCAAGATGGATCGGATCGGGACCGCACGCCCCGCAAGTGCACGCCGCCTTCCCCTGGTCGCGGGAACGATCGCCCTCATCGCGGCGCTCGCCGGCTGTGCCGGCGCCGGTACGACGGTCGAAAACGCCCGCCGCGTCGGCTGGGCAACCAGCCAGGACGTCACCATGTTCCTGTCGGGCAGCCCGCCGGTGGTGGTCGCCGCCGGAACCCCTGATCAGGCCCGGCCGCTGGCGGATGCCGTCGGGCGCGCGGTCGGTCATACCCTGCCTGTCGCGACCACGCCGCCGGACGGGCCGCATATCCTGCTGCGGGCCGATACGCAGCCGATCGTCCTCAATGCCTGCGACCCTGTGGCCGTGGGCCGGCCGGCCGGTACCGAGCGTCTGCAGCTTGCCCTCTGCGCCGATACGGGCGACCCTCTCGGTGCTGCCACGGTCCGTGCCACGGATCCGGCCGCCCTTGATCAGGCGCTGGGTCAGGCCGTCATCCTTCTGAAGCAGCCCGGCGATTCCGGCACGCGCCGCGGCGGCAACTGACGTCGTTCAAGGGTATCCCTCCCATGTCCGCCTCCCGCCTGCGCGCACTGTCTCTTGTCGCCCTGCTGGCTGCCCCGGCGCTCAGCGCCTGTGCCGGCATGGCTCTGACGCGGATCGAGCCGCCCTTCGTCGGCAGCTTCTACGACCGCGATGCCGTGGACCGTGCCTTCCGGGCGCAACCCATGCCGGTGGTGGTGCCGCGTCCGCTGGCGGGAATGGATGCGGACACGAGCGGTGCCGTGGTCGTCGATGCGCTGACCCGCGGGTATCCGCGCCCCTCCGCCGGGTTCACCCTGGCCGATCCCGCCCCGGGCAGCGTGCCCGCCGGCTATTATCTGGTCATCCAGACCGGCGGCAACGTCACGCCGCGCACCGAGGCCTGCACGGCGAAGGCGCTGCAGATGCCCGATCCGGCAAGGGCCCCTGCCCCGGCTATGGCCCCGACCGGGCCGCAGCAGCTGGGCCTCGCCATCTGCTATGGCGACACCACGGTCAGCGCCACCCAGGGCAGCCTCTCGGTTCCGACAGCCGACGGCACCGGCTACGCGCCGCTGGTCCGCGCCCTGCTGCTGGAAGTCACCCCGCCGCGCAATCCGAACATGGACAATGACTGCCTCGGCTTCTGCAACGATGCCCGCGCACCGATCGGTCCCTGGTGGATGGCCGGCTGAGGGGTCTGAAAGACGCCAAAAAGACAAGGGGGAGAGGCGATCTCCCCCTTGTCGCGTTCAGTACGTGCGCCGGACGGTTAAAGCAACCGGTTACGGTTTGCCGCTTCCTGAAAGTTCCGGGCGGCAACCGACAGGTGCTCACGGCTCGCTTTCATGCGTTGGGCCAATGAGCGCAGGGCGTCGGTGATGACGTCACATTCACGCGACAGCCTGGAGACATGATCAACCATGGCGGACATCCTCGAAGGAGTATCAACGCCCCACCTACGAGGCGGCCAATGTTTCAGATCACGGTCAGCAGCTGATTTTCTGCCCCCAGGCAAGTTGTTATTAAATTTTCAATCATGTTGTCTGATCCTGATTAAATCAATTTTAGCAATCTCAGACATACTTCTGATTTAGGTGAACGCAAATTTCCCCTGGGAATCTCGCCCGGGATTTACGCTTCAATAACCTCTGACGGGATAAATTGGCACGTCCGCTACAACAAGTGCCACAGTCGAGACGTTGGGGGAACAGAATGAACATGACGGCCGCCCTGTCGCAGACGGATGAAACGTCGGATCGGCTCGCGTTTCTGCGTCTGGACGACGCAGCGCGTGCCGATCTCCGGGCGCTGAAGCCCTTCCTGGAGAAACATCTCCCGGACGTGCTCGCCGCCTTCTACGAGCATCTCCGCCACTACCCGGAGCTGGGCCGGATGTTTGGCGGCTCGACCGGTCAGGATCGCGCCCGTGGCGCCCAGCTCAAGCACTGGCTGGTCATTGCCGACGGCCGGTTCGACCAGACCTATGTCGACTCGGTCCGCCGCATCGGCAACGTCCATGCCCGTCTCGGCCTGGAGCCCGGCTGGTATATCGGCGGCTATGCCTTCATCCTCTCGGGCATCATGGAGCGCCTGACCCGCGAGATGGAAAGCGGCCTGTTCGGACGCCGCTCGGAAAAGCTCTCGCGCTACGGTACCGTCCTGATCCGCGCCGCCATGCTCGACATGGATTTCGCCATCTCGATCTATCTGGAGCGCGGGCGCGCCGAGAAGGCGGAAGCCCTCCGCCATCTGGTCGATGCCTTCCGCTCCACCGTGGGCACGATCGTTGAAAGCGTCGGCGACGCCGCCGGTGCGATGCGTGACAGCGCCAGCCGGATGGCAAGCAATGCCGAGGCCACCAGCACCAGCGCCGAAACGGTCGACATGGCGGCCGCCGATGCCAGCCGTGCGGTCGGCTCCGCCGCCGCCGCCACCGAGGAAATGAGCCGCGCCGCCAGCGAGATTGCCCATCAGCTGGAGCGGATGAAGCAGCTGTCGTCGGACGCCGTCGGCCATGTCGATGCCGGGCGGACCGCGATCAACGAACTGGTCGGCGCGGCCGAAAGCATCGGCAAGATCGTCACCCTGATCCGCACGATCGCCGAGCAGACCAATCTCCTGGCCCTCAACGCGACCATCGAGGCCGCCCGTGCCGGAGAGGCCGGCCGCGGCTTCGCCGTGGTGGCGAACGAGGTCAAGACCCTGGCCGGTCAGACGCAGAAGGCGACGGAAGAGATCGGCGGCCAGATCGATCAGGTCCGGTCGATCATCTCCCGCGTCGCCAGCACGTCGGATGCCGTCGCCTCGGCGATCGCAGCACTCGACGGCACCACCACCACCATCGCCGCCGCCACCGAGGAACAGACCGCCGCCACCCGCGAAGTCGCAAGCTCGACCGCCGATGCCGCGACCGCCACCCACAAGGTGTCGGACATCATCACCGGTGTCGGCAATGCCGCGCGCGAGACGGGCGTCGCGGCCCGCCGGGTGGTGGATGCGGCCTCGGAACTCGACCAGGAATCGCACCACCTGCGTACCGAAGTCGACCGCTTCATCTCCAGCGTCGGCTGACGACGACACACAACAGGCTGTCACGAGAGTTTCATCCCCTCTCCCCCCGCCGCCGTCCTATCGTCCGCGTCCCCTCCCCGATCCTGCACGCGGAACGGTATCATGACGGCGGCGCCCCTTTTCTCCCCCACCTCTCCGCTCACCCTGTGCGGCCGGCGCATTCTGCTGGCCGATGGCGACATCGCGCCGGGCAGGCTGACCCTCGCCGAGGGGCGCATCGTCGACACCTCGCGGCAGATCGGCGGTGATGCGATCGATCTCGGCGATCTGCTGGTGGCGCCCGGTCTGATCGACCTGCACGGGGACGCCTTCGAGCGTCAGATCATGCCCCGCCCCGGCGTGCATTTTCCGGTCGATCTGGGCCTCGTCGATACCGACCGCCAGATGGCGGCACTGGGCATCACCACGGCCGCGCACGGCATTACGGCGTCGTGGGAGCCGGGGTTGCGCAGCCTGGACGCGGCGGAAGCCCTGATCCTGGCGATCCACGCCCTGAAGCCCCGGCTGATGGTCGATACCCGCGTTCATCTGCGCCACGAAGTCGCCAATGCCGCAGGTGCCGCACGGGTCGAGGCCTGGCTTGCGGGCAGGCTGATCGATCTTCTGGCGCTCAACGATCATCTGCCCGATTTCGTCGCCATGCGTGCCCGGCCTCAGAAGCTCGCGGTCGTCGCCGGTCGGTCCGGCCTGTCGACCAACGAACTTCTGGCCAGGATCGATGCGCTTGCGGCCGATCGGACGGAACAATGGGCTGCGGCACGCCGGCTTGCAGCCCGCGCCCGTGATGCCGGCATCCCCCTGCTGTCCCATGACGACGAGACGCCCGAGGCACGCAGCGCTGCCCGCGCGCTCGGTGCCCGCATCGCCGAATTCCCGGTCGACATGGCGACGGCCAGGGCGGCCGTCTCGGCCGGTGACGAGGTGATGGTCGGTGCCCCCAACCTGCTGCGCGGCACCAGCCATGCCGGACGGCTGGACGCCCGCGACGCCGTCGCCGCCGGTGCCGCCACCCTGGTCGCCAGCGATTACAGCCATGCGGCGCTGCTCTCGGCCCCCTTCGTGACCGCCACCACGACCGGGCTCGGTCTTGCGCGGGCCTGGTCGCTGGTCTCGGCAGGGCCGGCGCGTGCCGCAGGGCTCAGCGACCGCGGTCGCCTCGCGCCGGGTCTGCGCGCCGATCTGGTCGTGATCGACGATACCGACCCGCTGGTGCCGCGGGTGGCACTCACCATGGCCGGCGGGCGGCTGGTTCATGCCGATACCACCGGCATCGCCCTGCTCGCCCGCCGGGTCTGACAGGGGCGCCAGATGTGATGGGGGCGCCAGATGTGATGGGGGCGCCAGATCTGATCAGGCCGTCAGGCGGTCGAGCCAGCCGGCGATCGCCGCCACCGCTTCGGCCGGACGTTCCATCGGCGGCAGATGTCCGCAATCTTCGATGACACGAAGCTCGGCCCCGGGGATGGCGGCCGCCATCTCCTCGGCCAGCGGCAGCGGGGTCAGCGCGTCCTCGCGCCCGCAGACCACCAGCGTCGGACAGGCGATCCGGGCAAGATCCGCCCGCCCGTCCGGCCGGGCCATGATCGCCTCCTGCTGGCGCAGAAAGGCCGGATGGCCGACCCTCTCTGCCATGGCCATGATCCGCCCGGTCAGCGCGTCGTCGGTCAGCCGGTCTTCGTTGATCAGCACCGGCAGCAGGCGCGGCGTCACGCCCTTGAAACGGCCGCGGCTCGCCACGTCGATCAACGCCCTGCGCCGCGCCTTCTGCTCTTCGGTATCGGCCCGGGCGGAGGTGTCGAGCAGAGCCAGGCCGATCACCCGGTCGGGCGCCTGGCGCATGATCTCCTGCGCCACATAGCCGCCCATCGACAGCCCGGCGAGGGCGAAACGCGGAGCCGTCACCTCGTCCAGCACCCGGGACGCCATGGCACCCACACTGTCATCCCGGGTGAGGTCGGCCACCGTCATGTCGGCGCGCGCCGAAAGCCCATCCAGAACCGATGCCCAGAGGTCATGGTCACAGAGCAGGCCCGGCAGCAGGACCAGGGGCAGGCGGTCGGACATCCGTAACAACCTTTCAGAACGTGCAATCCGCTCAGCGGATCAGCGGCAGCACCGCCTTGAAGCGGTCGTCACCCGCGCGGCCCAGCCATTCGAACAGCACCATCTCGGTCGAGACGATCTCGACGCCATGACGGGCCATGCGGTCGAGGGCGAGCGCCTTGTTGGCGGGCGCGCGGCTTGCGACCGCATCGGCGACCACCGCAAGCTGGAAGCCGGCGCGGGCGGCGTCAAGCACGGTCTGCAGCACGCAGACATGGGCTTCGGTGCCGCAGACCACCAGGCGCCGACGGCCCGACGCGATCACCCGATCGCGGAACGCATTCTCGCTCCAGGACGAGAAGGTGATCTTGGACACGATCTCCGACGGGGCGAGCCGGTCGCGGATCAGATCCACCGTCGGGCCCAGCCCCTGGGGATACTGTTCGGTCGCCAGCACCGGAATGCCCAGCGCCCGGGCGCCGTCGATCAGGCGGCCGGCATCGGCAACCGCGGCCTCGCCGCCGGAAATCGCCGGCATCAGCCGGGCCTGAAGGTCGATCACCACCAGCAGGTCGGCATCTGCATCCATCAGCGCACCGGCCGGACGGGTGCGGTTTTCGGGGCGGCGGGGGGAGAAATCAGTCAAGTCCTTGCCTCCTGGGGGTTAAGGCCGGTCGCCGTGATTGACTTGCACGCCGCGGCGGTTATATATGGCCCACACATCCGGATATCGACAAGCAGATCGGGCGTACCGTCTCGCAATGACATTCGAAGATCTGGGCCTGAGTGCCGAAGTCCTGCGGGCGGTCACTGACGCCGGCTACAATCAGCCGACCCCCATCCAGGAGAAGGCCATCCCCTGGGTGCTCCAGGGGCGGGACGTGCTCGGCTGCGCGCAGACCGGCACCGGCAAGACGGCATCCTTCACCCTGCCGATGATCGACATCCTGGCCCAGGGCCGGGTGCGTGCGCGCATGCCGCGTTCGCTGATCATGACGCCGACCCGCGAGCTGGCGCAGCAGATCGCAGAGAATTTCAACACCTACGGCAAGTACACGCCGCTGTCGATGGCTCTGCTCATCGGCGGCGTGTCGTTCTCCGACCAGGAGAAGGCGCTGGACAAGGGCGTCGACGTGCTGATCGCCACACCCGGACGCCTGCTCGATCATTTCGAGCGCGGCCGCGTGCTGCTGACCGACGTCCGCATCCTGGTGGTCGACGAAGCCGACCGTATGCTGGACATGGGTTTCATCCCGGATCTTGAGCGGATCGCCAGCCTTCTGCCACAGATCCGCCAGACCCTGCTGTTTTCGGCCACCATGCCGCCCGAGATCCGGCGTCTGGCCGACAAGTTCCTGATGAACCCCAAGGAAGTGTCGGTGGCGCCGCAGTCCACCGCCGCCTCCACCGTCCGTCAGCTGGTCGTCCAGGTGCCGAACGAGCGCGCCAAGCGCCGCCCGCTCGAGACCCTGATGCGCAACGAGCCGGTCGGCAACGGCATCATCTTCTGCAATCGCAAGCGCACGGTCGCGACGCTTTACGAGACGCTGAAGCGGGCCGGCCACGATGTCGGCGCGCTGCATGGCGACATGACGCAGGATGCGCGCAACGAGACGCTGGCCGCCTTCCGCGACAACCGGATCAAGTTCCTGATCGCGACCGACGTCGCCGGCCGTGGGCTCGACATCGAACATGTCAGCCACGTGTTCAATTACGATGTGCCGCTGGCCGCGGAAGACTACATCCATCGCATCGGCCGGACCGGCCGTGCAGGCCGCAGCGGCACCGCCATCATGCTGGTCACGCCCGAAGACAAGAAGCTCTACGACCGCGTGGTCGCCCTGCTGGGAGGCAAGCCGTTGGAAGAGCTGAGCGATCTGTCGGTCAAGGCGCCGGCGGAAGCCCCGGCTGACGCCGAGACTGAAGCCGCAGCCGGCGGCCGCACCCCGCGTGGTGCCCGCACCCGTCCGCGGCGGCGCCGCGAGGCCGAAGCGGCAGACCTGCCGGCCGCCGAAGAGGTCCGGGCCGAAGGGATCCAGGCCGAAGAGGCTGCACCGGCCGTCGACGACACCCCTGCACCGGCTGCGAAGCCCGAGCGGCGCAAACGCCGCACGCCCCGTTCCGTCGAGAGCCGGCCTGTCGAGGTCGTGGAGGCTGAGGCTGCCGTTGACGAGGTCGAGGCCGTCGAGGAAGCCCCCGCACCGGCTCCTGAGCCCCGCCGTGCAGCCGAGCGCAAGCCCGAGCGGGCCCGTCCGTCCGAGCGCCGCCAGCGTGAAGACGACACACCGCTGGGCTTCGGGAAGGACATTCCGGCCTTCATGCTGAAATCCGCCCGCACCGGCTGACCGGCTGCACCGCCGGACGACATTGCCCCCGGAGAGAGTCTCCGGGGGTTTTTCGTGGCACGGCATCCCGGCGCGCGGCTCGACGAAAAAACCGCCCTGGAAGCACTGCTTCCAGGGCGGTCCAGTTTCGACCGGCGGGCTGTCTCCCGGCCCCGCCGATCGAGGCCCCCGCCATGACCGGTTCCCGGAACCGGCCACAGCGAGGAAGGGCGTCAAAAATCAGCTGGCGAGGAAGTCCTCGATCAGCTGCAACTGGTCGGGAACGTTCAGAGCCGGAGCATGCCCGCAGCCGGGAATGACCGCAAGTCTCGCCTTGGGCCCGCGGCGGGTCATTTCTTCGGCCGTATCCTGAGTCAGCAGGTCACTGGTCTCGCCGCGCATGACCAAGGTCTTGGCATGAATAGCATCCCAGGCATCCCACATCTCGAAATCGTCTGTCGTCTCTGCAAAAACGCGCATGACGGCAGGGTCATAATGCACGGTCACCTTGCCGTCATCGCGGCGGCGGGTGGAGGTTTCGGCCATCTGCCGCCACTGGGCATCGGTGATCGCGCCATAGGGGGCGTAGATGGTGCGCAGATAGGCCTCCAGCTCCAGCACCGTGTCGAAAACCGGCGGCTGGGTGACGTAAGACCGGATCCGGCCGACCGCCACCGGCGACAATGCCGGGCCGATATCGTTCAGAACCAGATGGGTGATCCGGTCCCGCAGCGGGCCTGCGGCCAGCACCATGCCGATGGCACCGCCCATCGAGGTGCCCACCCAGCGCATCCGCTCGATGCCCAGCCGGTCGAGCAGCTCCACCGCGATATCGGCATAATGCTCCAGCCGGTACTCGGCATCGGGGGCCTTTGACCACGACGACAGGCCGCGGCCGATGGTATCGGGGGCCACGATGCGGTAGCGATCGGCGAAATACGCCGCGCAGGGGTCGAAATCTCGGCCGGTCCGGGCTAGGCCGTGCCACATCACCACCGGTTCCGACCGGTCCTTCGACCAGTGCATCAGGTGGATTTCATGACCGCAGGCGGTCAGGAATTCTGAGGTTGGATTCGGGGTCGAGGTGGGATCGGGGGTGGAGGTCATGGATCAGCGTTCCCTGAGTTTGCCGACGATGCCGGTGGGGAAGAAGTAGACCGAGAGCACGAACAGGATGCCCAGCCACAGCATCCAGCGGTCGGCGGCGATCAGCTCGGGCAGGATCGGGATGCCGGCCAGCGCCTCGGAGGCCGTGCCCATCAGGTCCTGAAGATAGAACTGCGCCAGGCTGAGGATCACCACGCCGATCACCGCACCATAAAGCGTCCCCATGCCGCCGATCACGACCATCAGCAGCACGTCGAGCATGATCGCGAAAGAGAGCGTCGCGTCGGGCCCGGTATAGCGCAGCCAGAGCGCGTTCAGCACCCCGGCAAGCGCCGCCAGCGCCGCCACCAGGCACGAGGCGGCCGTGCGGTAGATCACCACGCGGTTGCCGAGCGCCTCGGCCCGGAAGTCGTTCTCGCGGATGGCCTGAAGCACCCGGCCGAAGGGTGAGTTGACCACGCGCAGCATGAACAGGAACAGCAGCAGAGAGACCAGGAAGACCAGGTAATAGGCAATGATGCGGCCGTTGATCTTCTGGCCCAGCACCTCGCCGTCGACCAGCTTGAAGGCCGGGCTCAGCAGCCGCGGGATGCTGAACGACATGCCGTCCTCGCCGCCGGTCAGCCACGAGAGCTGCGACGCCAGGATCAGGAAGAAGCTCGCCACGGCAAGCGTGATCATGCTGAAGAAGATCGCCCTCACCCTGAGCGACAGCAGGCCGATCACCGCCGCCACCACGATCGAGAGCAGCACGCCCGCAACCGTGCCGAGGCCCACCGCCCCCCAGCTCGGGCCCAGCGCATTCAGCGAGATCGCGACCCCATAGGCGCCGATGCCGAAGAACATGGTGTGGGCAAAGGAGACGATGCCGGTATAGCCGAGCAGGATATCGTACGAGGCGACCAGCACGATCAGCACGCAGATGCGCGCCGCAACCGCAAGCGAGCGGGTGCCGGGGAAGACGAAGGGGGCGAAGGCGAGACCCAGCAGCACGACCAGCAGAACGATGGTCAGGATGCGGCTGCGCGGATGATCGCCGGAGATGATCCAGTTGAGCATGGCTGTTGTTCTCCGGCTCAGTTCTTCGTCGTGGGATAAAGCCCGCGGGGTCGCCAGAGCAGCACCGCCACCATCAGCAGGATGTTGGAGCCGAGCGCCAGCGTCGGGGCCAGATAGCCCATGAAATTGGCGGTCAGCCCCACCAGCAGGGCGCCGAGGAAGCAGCCGCCCACCGAGCCCAGCCCGCCGATGATCACCACGATGAACACCAGGATCATGACGTCCGCGCCGATATGGACGGTCACCAGCTCCTGATAGAGCGCCCACATCACGCCGCCCGAGGCCGCAAGTGCCGTGCCGGCCACGAAGACGCCGACGAACAGCCGACGCACCTTGTAGCCCAGCGCCTCGACCATCTCGCGGTTCTCGACGCCCGCGCGGACCAGCAGGCCGATGCGGGTGCGGTTGAGCGCGAAATGCATGCCGACATAGGCGACGAGGCCCAGCACGCAGGCGACCAGCCGGTAGCGCTCGACCGCGATGTCGCCAAAGAAGATCGAGCCGCGCAGGGTTTCAGGCTTGGGCAGCGGGATCGGATCCGGGCCCCAGATCACCGTGATCAGCTGTTCGGCGACGATCAGCCCGCCGACCGTGATCAGGATCTGGCGCAGATGCGCGCCATAGACCCGGCGCACGATGATCCGCTCGAAAGCGAGGCCCAGAATGCCGGCCACCACGCAGGCGACCAGGATCGAGAGCAGCATCGCCCCCACATCCCCCAGCAGAGAGATGCCGAGCATGTCGTGGAAGGGGCCGCCCGGCGCCAGCAGCCCGGTCGCCAGATAGGCACCGACGGCCACAAAAGCCCCATGGGCGAAATTCAGCACATCCATCAGGCCGAAAACCAGGGTGAGCCCCGAGGCCATCAGGAAGATCATCATGCCCATGGCGAGGCCGGCGACCGCCAGCACCATCCAGGTGCCGGGATCGATGGCGATGAGCGGCAGGAACAGGATCAGGCCGGCGATCGCGAGCGGGGCATGCCGCTCGACCAGTCCGGCGGTCTTGAGGGCGCGCGCGGTCATTGATGAGCGTCCAGGCTGAGGCCGAGCAGGCGGCGCTGAAGATCTCCGTCATGGGCGAGTTCGTGCATCGAACCCGCATGGACGACGCGGCCGTCATCCATCACTGCCACCGTGTCACCGAGTGCGGTCGCCATACTGAAATTCTGTTCGACCATCAGAATGGTCGTGTGGGTCGATTTGAGCTCGCGGAAGGCCTGGATCAGATGACCGATGATCGCCGGCGCCAGCCCCTTGGACGGCTCGTCCACGATCAGCAGCTCCCGCGGCTCCACGATCGCCCGGGCGATGGCCAGCATCTGCTTCTGACCGCCCGACAGATTGCCGGCCGGCCAGTTCCAGAACTTCTCAAGGGCCGGAAACAGCTCGTAGATCCAGGCGAGGCGCTTCTGGTCCATGGGCCCCGACCGGGCGGCGAGCACCATGTTCTCGCGCACCGTCAACCCGGCGAAGATGCCCATATCCTCGGGCACATAGGCGATGCCGGCCGCGGCGAGGTCGGCGGTATGGGCCCTGGTGATGTCGCGCCCGTCGAAGGTGATCTGCCCCTGCGAGGCCTGCCAGAGGCCCATGATCGTGCGCAGCGTGGTGGTCTTGCCGGCACCGTTGCGGCCGAGCAGCATGGTCAGCCCGCCGCGCGGCACCACCAGATCCACCCCCTGAAGGATGTGATACTGGCCGATATGGGTGTGCACGCCGGCAAGGGTGAGCAGGGCATCAGACATGTGTGGCGGCCCCCATGCCCAGATAGGCTTCCTGCACGATCGGCGAGGCGACCACCTCTCGCGGGTCGCCATCGGCGACCAGATAGCCGTTGTGCAGCACGATGATCCGGTCGGCCAGCGAATGGACCACGTCCATCTTGTGCTCCACCAGCAGCACGGTCTTGGCCGGATCGGCCTTGATCTCGTGGATCAGGTCCAGGATAACCGGCACCTCGTCGACGCTCATGCCCGCGGTCGGCTCGTCGAACATGAAGATCGAGGGCTCGAGCGCGATCAGGATCGCCACCTCCAGCTTGCGCTGGTCGCCATGCGGCAGGGTTGCGACCACATCCTCGCCGCGCGCCGCCAGGCGCACCCGCTCCAGGATCTCGTCGGCCCGCTCGATCAGATGCCGGCCATGGGCGGCCATCGAGAAGATGTCGAAGCCGCGGCCGCGGCGGGCCTGCACCGCCAGGCGCACATTCTCGCGCACCGTGAGGTTGGGAAACAGGTTGGTCAGCTGGAAAGCGCGGCCGATGCCGCGCCGGGTACGCCCGGCCGCGCCATGCGAGGACAGGTCGTGGCCGTCCAGCAGCACCTCGCCCGCCGTCGCCTTCAGCTGGCCGGAAATCAGGTTGAAATAGGTGGTCTTGCCGGCGCCGTTGGGGCCGACGATCGCGGTCAGCGTGCCGCGGTCGAACCGGCAGCTGACGCCGTTCACGGCGACGTGGCCGCCGAAGCGCACGGTGAGGTCGCGGGTTTCGAGCGCCGGCCTGGCGCCGCCCTGGCCCGCGGCGGATGAAGCGGTCATGCCGTGTCCGTGGATGCCTGCGCCGCAGATGGCGGCGTCTGGTATGGGAAGCAACTGGTATGGGCAGCCGTGAGGGTTCTGCCGCCGCAGCCGGGCGACCGGGGTTCATGGACCACCCGGGCTGCGGCGGAGGACCCGTGTGCAACGGCGGCGGGGGAAGAGAGGCCCGCACCCGGGGGAGGCATGCAGAACCGCCCCGCCCCGTCACACACGATCACGGGATCAGCACCCGCTCCGGTCAGCGCTTGTTGCGCACCGGCACATTCATTTCGTCGATACCGATGACGCGCACCAGCTCGGGGATGCCCCAGGCGACGTTGTCGTCGACCTTGATCTTGAAGTGGTACATCTCCTGAAGCGCCTGATGGTCTTCCTTGCGGAAGATCATCTTGCCCTTGGGCGACATGAACTCCATGCCTTCCATGGCCTTGATCAGGTCTTCGGTCTCGGTGGAACCGGCCTTGCGGATGGCCTCGACCGCGGCGATGCCGGCCGACATGCCACCGGCGGTGAAGAAGTCCGGCGGCGTGCCGAAACGCTTCTGATGCTCGGTCACCAGCCAGTCGTTCACCGGGTTCTTCGGAATGTCGTAATAGTAATAGGTGGCCCCCTCCATGCCCGGCAGCGCCTTGTAGGCGGCCATGGCCGGCAGGATGTTGCCGCCGGTCGCGATCTTGATGCCGCGCCGCTCGGGCTCCATCGCCGCCAGCTTGGCAAAGGGCGTGGAGGCGCCGGCCCAGATCACGAACAGCACCTTGTCGCCCTGCACGCCGTCGAGCGCGTCGAAGATGCGCTGCGCCGGGGCGGTGAAGTCGGTGGTGTCGCGCGGGACATATTCCTCGTGGACGATCTCGGCACCGGTCGAGGCAAGCGCCTCGCGGAAGGCGGCGACGCCGTCACGGCCGAAGGCGTAATCCTGGGCCAGCGTCGCGATTTTGACACCCGGCTTGCCCAGCGCCACGGCGTTCGAAATGGCATCCTGCGACGAATTGCGGCCGGTCCGGAAGATGTAGCGGTTCCACTTGTCGCCGGTGATCGAATCCGCCACCGCCGGCTCGACCAGCAGGATCTTCTCGTATTCCTGGGCCACCGGCAGCATCGCCAGCGCGTCGCCCGAAGAGGTGGGACCGATGGCGAGGTCGACCTCGTCGTCGCCATAGGCTTCCGCCAGCACCGCGCGGGCGATTTCCGGCTTCAGCTGGGTGTCCTTCTCGATGACCTCGATCTTGCGGCCGTCGAGTTCCATCGTGCCCTGGGTCGCATATTCCAGGCCCATCATCAGACCGGTATGGGTCTGCTTGGCATAGGCCTCCAGCGGGCCGGTCTTGCCCGAGATCAGCGCGATCCTGATCGGATCGGCCGCCATCGCGGGTGCCGTGCCGATCGCCGCCGCCGTCGCTGCCGCGACGGCCAGGCGCTTCCAGTTGAGCGACATTGGGGTCAGCCTCCCTACCCTGTTCTTGGTGCCCTGACGGCTGCGCTACGCTCCCGGCGCAACCGTTTCGGGATAGAAACAGCAAGGGGCATGCCACTTATACGACATGTTCAGAAAGCAAGCACTTACCGCAACGCAACAGAAGATGCGGCACCGCATCCTGTCCGGCTTTCCGGACGCCGGAACGTCCGGTCTGCCGGACACCTCGCCCTCTGTCCGGAATTCCGGACGGGTCAGCCGCGGGTTCCCGGCAGCCCGGCCTCGATGCCGTGGGTCGCGAGTTTTTCGTAGAATTGTGCCCGGGAAATTCCCAGCAGTTTCGCTGCCTGGGTCTTCACCCCGCCCGCCGCGGCCAAAGCCCGGCGGATGGCATCGCGTTCGGCCGCCGCCAGCGCCTCGCGCAGCGGTTCCACGGTCTCGGCGGCACAGGCCGGCCCGTCCGTCGCCACCGGGTCGGCCCCCATCACCGGATCGGCCCCCACCACCGGATCGGCCACCGTCGTGCCGGGCTGCCCGGCGGCGATCAGCCCGTCCAGATGGCCGGCATCGATCTCGGCCTCGTCGGTCAGCAGCGCCGCCCGTTCCAGCAGATTGGCAAGCTCGCGCACATTGCCCGGCCAGTCATGGCGCTGCAGCCGGGCGACCGCCCGATCGGTCAGCCGCCGGGGCCGGCCGCCCTGTTCGATCGCCAGACGTTCCAGCAGGGCATCCGCCAGCGGCTCGATATCGTCCAGCCGCTCGCGCAGCGGCGGCAGGCGCAGCGGCAATACGTTCAGGCGATAATAAAGGTCGGCGCGGAACCGGCCGTCCTCGACCATCCGGCCCAGATCGCGGCTGGTGGCCGCAATCACCCGCACATCCACCGGGATCACGCGATTGGAGCCGAGCGGCTCGACCTCGCGTTCCTGCAACACCCTGAGCAGCTTGGATTGCAGGCTGAGCGGCATGTCGCCGATCTCGTCCAGGAACAGCGTGCCACCATGGGCGAGCCGGATCTTGCCGTCGCGCGGCTTGTTGCCGGCACCGGTATAGGCGCCGGGTGCCACGCCGAACAGCTCCGCCTCCAGCAGGTTTTCGGGAATGGCGGCGGTGTTCACCCGCACCATCGGCCCGGCCTGCCGCTCGCTCGCCGCATGCAGCGCATGGGCCAGCATCTCCTTGCCGGTGCCGGTCTCGCCCAGCAGCAGCACGGTGATGTCACGCTCGGCCGCCCGGCGGGCCTGGCGCTTCAGCAGCCGTACCGCCTCGGAATTGCCGATGAACTGTGAAAAGCCGTATTTGGCCCGGCGGGCATCGGCCAGCTGGCGGCGGGCGGCTTCCAGATCGCGCTGCATCCCCTGAAACTTGTCGACCAGCGGCTTCAGCGACTGCACCCGGTCGTAGAGGATCATGCCCACCGCGCCCGAGACCCGGCCATCCTCGTCCTTCAGCGGGATGCGGCTGACCACCAGCTGGCGGCCTTCGACTTCGAAAATATCGATCAGATCCGCGCGGCCGCTGGCCACCACCTCGCGCAGCCGGCTGTTGGGAATGATGTCCTCGACCGGTCGCCCTTCCACGGGGTCCATGCCGTTCCAGCCCAGGATCGCGCGGTATTTGTCGTTCATCCAGAGCACGGTGCCGGCGGCATCGATCAGCACGGCGCCTTCATAGAGCTGGTCGAACAGCTCCACCGCCGCACGCGCGACCCGGTCCCTGAGGCCCGCCTCGCGCGCGGCCGCGGCCCGGCGCCGGCGCGCCGCCACGCTGTCGATCAGCCGCTCCATCCAGCCTGCATCTCCCCCCTGCCGGCACCTGGCCATTATGGACGGCCATCGCCCGCCGGAACCCTGGTGCCAAGCCTAGGCGCGCGTTACGGGCGATGCAAGCCGCAGCCCGTCACCCCCCTGCCGCCCGGCGCACCGCCCGGGCGAGTGCGGCCGGCACCGCGCTCATATGGCCTTCATCCGGCACCACCAGCAGGTCGATCCGCCCGGCTTCGCCCTCAAGCTTCGTCAGCCGGTCGTGCATGTCGCGCACGCCGTCGACCATGCGCGCCATGCGCCGGAAGGCGATCCGGTCCGGCGCGTCACCGGGTTCCGCCGCCTGTTCCGCCCCGCCGACCGTCAGCGTCAGATCCAGAACCGGCCGGTCGGCGCGGGCGGCGAAGGCAGCCTCCTCTGCCAGCACCTCCCGATCATTCCACCAGATCGACGGGCTGGACGCCACCCAGCGGGTGAAGGCGTCCGGCCGGGTGAAGGCGGCGTGCAGCACGAAACGGCCGCCCAGCGAGTGGCCGAACAGGGTTGCCGCGTCGTCGTTCACCGGAAAGCGCCGGGCGACCTCGGGTCGGATCTCGTTCAGGATCAGGTCGAGAAAGGCTTCGTCGCCACCGGTCGGCACTTTCGGTGCCCGATTGCCCATCATCGCCCGGCCTTCGGGCGTCACGGCGGAGGTCAGGTTCAGATAGCGCCGGGCCATGTCGAAGCCGACGACCCCCGGATAGCCGATCGCCGCCACCACGATCGGCCGGTCGGCCGTCAACAGCGCCGCAACGGTACCGGCCACACCGAAGAAGGCATTGCCGTCCAGCACATAGAGCACCGGGAACCCGCCCGGCGGCGGGGTGACCGGCGGCACCGACACATCCACCCGATAGGTCAGGCCGTTGCGCGCCGCCGTCAGGTCGAAGGCGTGCAGGCCCGGCGCCACCGGTACGGCATCCGCCACACCGGGCGCCCCCGCTGCCCTGGCGGGCAGCAGCGTCCCCGACAGCGCGAAGGCCAGAACGAAAGCGGCGGCAAAGGGCATCAGCGGGCGCAGCACGACGGGCATCTCCAGCAGGTCGATCCGGGCGCCCATGGGACCGCAACTTGGATTGCGACGCAATCTCATTGAACGACATGCCGGTCAATACGGATCGGCACCGCCGATGGTGATCTCCAGAACAGCCGGCCGCCCTGCCCCGAGCAACCCTGGCAGGCCGTCCCGGATTGCGGCCACGGTATCGGCACGGAGATGTGCCACCCCCATCGACGCCGCCAGCTGATCGAAGGCGATGGCGGGATCGTCCAGAACCATGCCGACGGCATGCCCTGCCGCAGCACTCTCCAGCCCCATCCCCGTCGCCGTCCGCATCAGAATGTCGTAGCGCCGGTTGTTCAGGATCACGAAGATCACCGGCAGCCGCAGCCGGGCAGCCGTCCACAGCGCCTGCGGCGCATACATGGCACCGCCATCACCCGTCATGCACAGCACCGGCCGGCCGGTTGCGAGTGCGACGCCCGCAGCCGCCGGCATGCCCCAGCCCAGCCCGGCGCTGGCGACGAAATCATGCCGGTCGCCGATGCCGCCCTGCCAGAGCCGGCGCAGCCCCTCGATCAGGGCCGAGGCCTCGTTGACCACGGTCACGCCCCGCGGGACCGCCTTCAGCACCGCATCGGCGGCGATCATCGGATGCAGCGGCAGCCGGTCGCGGAGCCTGTCGAGCCGGGCCGTGAAGCCGGCATCGGCGACCGCCTTCTCCGCCCGCCGCCGCATGGTGACGGCGGCGACGCCCGGCCGCGCCACGACCGCGGAGAGTGCGGCAAGGCCTGCCGCCGGATCGCCGCCGACCACCAGATCGGCCGCGACGTCGAGCCCGGGCGCCGCCGGATCGCGGGCCAGCTGAATGACCCGCATCCCCTGCGGCAGGGCGGGTCCGGGCCGGTAGTGATAGGGCCTGATTGCCCCCTCCCCCGCCAGCACCGCCAGCCGTGCGTCGCCGAGGATTGAGCGGATCTCCGCCAGATCGGGCGGCAGCACACCACGCCAGCCCGGGTGATCGGTGGGGAAAAGATGGGCGCGCGGCACCGGGGTCGCAAAGACCCGGCAGCCCGTGGCATCGGCAAAGGCGATCGCCGCCCTCATCCCCTGCGGCCCGGCCAGCGTGTCCGACACCAGAAGCACCAGATCATCGGCCTCCGCACCTGCGATCATCGACGCCGCGGCATCGATGTCACCCGCAGCCGGGGCCGGCGCGGGAATACGCGGCGGTGGCGGGTCGGCGGCGGCAAGCGTCAGATCGACCGGCAGCGACAGAAAGACCGGCCCCGGCGGCCAGGCCCGGGCCAGCGCAAAGGCCCGGCGCAGCACCTGGCCGGCATCCTCGGGCCGGGTCAGTTCATGGGCATGCTTCACCACCGGCCGGGCAATGCCCACCAGATCATCGGCCAGCCAGGGCGCGCGGATCAGATGCCGGCTGTCCTGCTGGCCGGCGATGACCACCAGCGGCGTGCGCATGCGCGCCGCCCCGATCATCGCCCCCATGGCATGGCCAAGCCCGGAAGCGGTGTGGAGATGGGCGACCCCCACCCTGCCGGCGGCATGGGCATAGCCGTCGGCCATGGCGACGGCGACCGCCTCCTGAAGCGCCGGCACATAGCTGAGCCCGGGTGCGCGGGCGATGGCATCGAGCAGAGGCAGTTCGGTGGAGCCCGGATTGCCGAAGACGTGGGTGACGCCCTCATCCTCCAGCACCGCCGCGATCATCCGCGCGACCGACCTCTGCCCGTCCCCCATATCGTCTCGCCCCTGCCGCTTCGTATCCGCATGATGATCGCGCATGGCGCACATCATTCTGCCGACAGTCGCGGCATCGCTTCAAGACGGCAGACGGCAGGGGCGGTTGACGATGTCTCGGGGTCCCCCTCGTCAGGCGGCGCCGAGGATGGCCTCATCGGTCACGCCGAACAGTTCGTAGCGGATGTTCGCGGGCGCGACCCCGGCCGCGATCAGGTGCCGGGCCTGCGCCTTCTGGAACGCCCGGGGCCCGCACATATAGACGTCGATCTCGCGATCGGGCAGCAGCCCGGCGATGCGTTCCGCGTCGAAACGGCCGACCGAATGATGGGTCACGCCGACGCGGTCCGATGCGCCCGGGCGCTCATAGGCGATGTGCAGATCCAGGCCGGGCGTCGCCTCGGCCAGCGCGCGCAGATGGGCCCCGAAGGCATGGGTTTCGCCGTCGATCGCCGCATGGGCCCAGATCACCGGATGGTCCGGCCGCGTCGCCGCCAGGGTTTCCACCATAGCGAGCAGCGGCGTCTGGCCGACACCGGCACCCAGCAGCAGGATCGGCCGTGGCGTCTCCGTATCCAGGAAGAAGTCGCCCGCCGGCGGCGCCACCTCCAGCACCGCGCCGGGGCGGATCGTGTCGTGCAGCAGGCCCGAGCCGCGGCCTTCGGGTTCACGCTTCACCGCGATCCGCCAGCGGCCGTTGGCGGCACGTCCGGCCAGGCTGTAATGGCGCAGCAGCTGGGTGCCGTCAGGCCGGGTCAGGCGCAGGGTCAGATACTGGCCGGGGGCGAAATCCGGCAGTGCCTCCCCATCCTCGGGCGCCAGCAGGAAGCTCTTGATCACGCGGCTTTCCTCGGTGACCGCCTCGACCACGAAGCGGCGGAAACCGCGCCAGCCGCCCGGCCGTGCCGCGACCTCGCCGGCGAGCGCCGCCTCGCGATCGATGAACACCTTGGCGAGCAGACCATAGGCCTCGCCCCAGGCCGCCAGGATCGGCGGCGTCGCCGCATCGCCCAGCACGTCCGAAATCGCGGCCAGCAGATTGGCCCCCACCACGTCGTACTGCTCGGGCCGGACCTGGACGGCGACATGCTTGTGGGCGATGCGCTCCACCGCACCTGCCAGCGCGGCCAGATTGTCGATGTGCTCGGCATAGGCCAGCACGGCCGCCGCCAGCGCCCGCGGCTGCGACCCGTCGCGCTGATGCGCCGGATCAAACATCGCCGCGATCTCGGGGGCGGCCAGCAGGCGCTCGTAGAACCGGGTGGTGATGGCCTCGCCATGGGTGCGCAGCACGGGCACCGTTGCCTTGACGAGGGTAATGGTCGCGTCGCTCAACATGCGGAACTCTCCGGAACCTTCAACTCTGGCTTGGGTCCGGTGCATGGGCCGGATCCCGCAGGGCCGCCCTCCCGGACAAAAAGCTGTATATCAGATGTTTCTTATGACCGCCAGAAAGAAACATTCATTCCATGCGCATGTTATTGCATGGATGCCGCGCCCTGCATGCGCGCTTACCGCGTCGCGACATCCGTGCTTCCCGTCCGCTGCCGGCCTGTGCCATAGTCCGGCCGATATGCCGCAAGCTGGAGGTTCCGGAAGGCATGAACGGCGCGCGTGTGCTGATCTACAGCCACGACAGCTTCGGGCTCGGCCATCTGCGCAGATGCCGCGAGATTGCACACGGCCTGGTCGGGACATTCCCCGACATGTCGGTGCTGATCCTCTCGGGTTCGCCGATCATCGGCAGCTTCGATTTCAGAACCCGCACCGACTTCGTTCGGGTGCCGGGTGTCATCAAGCTGCGCAATGGCGATTACACCTCGCTGAAGCTCAAGATGGACGTCGACCACATCCTGAAGCTCAGGGGGGCGATCATCGAGCGCACGGCCGAGGTGTTCGAGCCCGACGTGTTCATCGTGGACAAGGAACCGCTGGGCCTGCGCGGCGAGGTCGCCCGCACGCTGAAGCGGCTGAAGCGCCGCGGCTCCCGGCTGGTGCTGGGGCTGCGCGATGTGATGGACGAGCCCGCCCAGCTGGCGCCCGAATGGAAGCGCAAGCGGGTGCTGCCGGCGTTGCGCGACCTTTACGACGACATCTGGGTCTACGGCCTGCCGGAAATCCATGATCCGCTGGAAGGCATCGACCTGCCGGCGGATGTCCGCGCCAAGATGACCTTTACCGGCTATCTGCGCCGCGAGGCGGTGCGGGGTGCCGCATCGGAACGCATCCAGTCGCTGATCGCCGGCGACCCGTACATCCTGGTCACCACCGGCGGCGGCGGCGATGGCGAAGAGCTGATCGACTGGGTGCTGAAGGCCTATGAACAGCATGGGCATAGCCTGCCGC
The DNA here is from genome assembly GCF_039634785.1 of Tistrella mobilis. Classification (NCBI taxonomy): domain Bacteria; kingdom Pseudomonadati; phylum Pseudomonadota; class Alphaproteobacteria; order Geminicoccales; family Geminicoccaceae; genus Tistrella; species Tistrella mobilis. Next base: position 91,799 of record NZ_JBBIAB010000010.1, read on the forward strand.
ACCGCGCCGTGCTGGTGCTGGGGCCGTTCATGAACCGCGAGGCGCGCGACCGGCTGCGCGCCCGGGCCCAGAAGCTGGACAAGATCGAAGCGCTGACCTTCGATGCGAATATCGAGACCCTGATGGCCGGTGCGCTGGGTGTGGTCGCCATGGGCGGCTACAACACCTTCTGCGAGATCCTGTCGCTCGACAAGCCCGCGGTCATCGTGCCGCGCACCGAGCCCCGGCTGGAACAGTTCATCCGCGCCGACCGGGCCGAGAAGCTGGGGCTGACCCGGATGCTGCTCGATCCGGGCCCAGATCGCAGCGCCGCCGCCATGGCCGAGGCGCTGCAAGGCCTCGAGCGCCAGCCCCACCCGTCTTCGGTGATGCCGGCCGGCATGCTCGACGGGCTGGATGCGGTCGCCGATCTGGTGGGTGCCGAGCTGGACCGGCGCGGCCGGCCCCAGGCCCGGATCCGCCAGGTGTCGGGCGGCGGTACCGGTCTGCTGCAGGCCCCGCAGGCCGAGGCCGCGCCCGACGAGGAAACCTGGTCCGACGAGGCCGATTTCGGGGCACGACGCCGTGCGGCACCCTGACGGCTGGCGACCCGGCCCCGGCGTGACCTCTGCCAGCCATGGCCAACAACCGACCATCGCCGTGGTCCTGAAGGGCTATCCCCGCCTGTCGGAGACCTTCATCGCCCAGGAAATCCGGGCGCTGGAAATGGCCGGGCTGCCGCTTCGGCTGGTATCGCTGCGCCATCCCACCGATACCCGCGTCCATCCGGTCCATCGCGAAATCACCGCCGGGGTCCGCTATCTGCCGGAATATCTCCATCAGGAGCCCTTCCGCGTGCTGCGCGGCCTGCGGCGTGCCGCCCGCCTGCCGGGCTTTGCCCGGGCCCGGGACGTCTGGCTGCGCGATCTTGCCCGCGACCGGACCCGCAACCGCATCCGCCGCTTCGGCCAGGCGGCCGTGCTCGCTGCCGAGCTGGAAGACGATGTGGCGATGATCTACGCCCATTTCCTCCACACCCCGGCCTCGGTCGCCCGCTATGCCGCGATCATGCGCGGCCTGCCCTGGTCGGTGTCGGCCCATGCCAAGGACATCTGGACCAGTCCCGATTGGGAAAAGGCCGAAAAGCTGGCGGATTGCGCCTGGGCCGTCACCTGCACCGCCACCAATCGCGACCATCTGGCGTCGCTCGCCCCCGACGACCGGGTGCAGCTGCTTTATCACGGCCTCGACCTCTCGCGCTTTCCCGATCCAGGGCCACAGCCGGCGGGACCGGACGGCACCGACCCGGCCTGCCCGGTCATCCTGGTCGGCGTCGGCCGGCTGGTCGAGAAAAAGGGCTGGGACACCGTGCTCGACGCTCTGGCCCTGCTGCCGGCGGATCTCGCCTGGCGCTTCGTCCATATCGGCGGCGGGCCGCTCAAGGACCGGCTGAAGGATCAGGCCGCCCGCCTCGGTCTCGCCGACCGGATCGACTGGCTGGGTGCCCGCGCCCAGGCCGAGGTGATCGAGGCCTATGGCCGGGCCGATCTCTTCGTGCTCGCCAGCCGCATTGCGGGCGACGGCGACCGCGACGGCCTGCCCAATGTCCTGATGGAAGCCCAGTCCCAGCGCCTGGCGGTGGTGGCGACGCGGGTTTCGGCCATTCCCGAATTCATCGACGACGGCGAAAACGGCCGGCTGGTGGCGCCCGATGATGCCGCCGGTCTGTCGGCGGCGCTCGCGTCCCTGATCCGCGATCCGGCCCGCCGGGCGGCGATGGGCGCGGCCGGGCGCCGCAGGCTTGAAGGCGCCTTCTCGCTGACCGGCTCGGTCGGGCCGCTGATCGACCGGCTGCGGGCGGCGGTGGCGGCGCGCGGAGGCCGCTGATGCGGGTCGCCCTCTACTGCCCCCTGAAACATCCCGATCATCCGGTGCCGAGCGGCGACCGGCGGATGGCCCGCCAGATCCTGGCCGCCCTTCGCCATGCCGGCCATGACACCGTGCTCGCCTGCCGCTTCGGCAGCCGCGACGGCCGCGGCGACCCGGATCGGCAGGCGCGGATCGCGCGCATCGGCACCGCCCTCGGCCAGATGCTGGCCCGTCGCTACATGCGCCCCGCCGCCGCCGCCGCGCGCCCCGATGCCTGGATCACCTATCACCTTTATCACAAGGCGCCGGATCACCTGGGGCCGGTGGTCGCGGCCGCACTCGACATCCCCTATCTGGTGATCGAGGCGTCGGATGCGCCCAAGCGCGCGACCGGCCCCTGGCAGGCCGGTTTTCACGCCGCCCGCCATGCCCTCGCCGCCGCCGATCTGGTGATGCCGATGACCAGGCTCGATGCCGTCTGCCTGGGGCGCCTGCTGCCGGCGGACCGGCTTCGCCTGCTGCCGCCCTTTCTGGACGATATCGGCCTGTTCCAGGCCGCCCGTGCCGATCGCGACCGGGCCCGTGCCCGGCTTGCCGCCGCGGCCGGGCTGGATCCGGCGCGGCCCTGGCTGCTGGCGGTCGGCATGATGCGGGCCGGCGACAAGCTCGACAGCTACCGCGTGATCGGCCGCATGCTCGCCGATCCGGCGCTCGCCGCGACACCGCTTCATCTGCTGGTCGCAGGCGACGGCCCCGCCCGGGCCGAGGTGACGGCCGCACTCGAACCCGCAGCCGCCGGCCGGGTGCATTTCCTGGGGGCGCTTGCCCCCGCCCCCCTGGCCGCGGCGATGGCGGCATCCGATATCCTGGTCTGGCCGGCGGTGCGCGAAGCCTATGGCATGGCGCTGCTCGAAGCTCAGGCGGCGGGGCTGCCGGTGGTTGCCGGTCGCACCGGCGGCGTGCCCGATGTGGTGGATGACGGGGTGACCGGCCTTCTGGCCCCGCCGGAAGACGCCGCCGCCCTCGCCGCCCTCACCCGGCGGCTGATCGATGACCGGCAGACCCGCGCCCGGCTGGCCGCCGCGGCGGGCCGACGGGCGGCCAGCCGCGATCTGGCCGCCGCCGCAGCAGCACTCGACGACGCGCTGGCCACTGCCGCTCTCAATCATGCCGCGCGGCGGCCGCGGCCGATGGAGGAGACGAGATGACCGGACCTGCCCGCCCGACCACCGGCGGTATCATCCTGGCCCTGATCCGCCATGGCCGCACCGACTGGAACGACCAGGGCCGCATGCAGGGCCGGCACGACCTGCCGCTCAACGACCGGGGCCGCGCCGAGGTGACCGGCTGGCAGGTGCCCGCCGCCATCGCCACCGCCTATGACTGGTACACCTCGCCCCTCCTCCGGGCGCGCGAGACGGCGGCCCGGCTGGGGGCGCCCGGCGCCCGGGTGGCGCCCGAACTGGTCGAAATGGCCTGGGGCATCTGGGAGGGCCGGCGGCTGGAAGATCTGCGCCGAGAGCAGCCCGACCGCATGGCCCTGATGGAAGCCCAGGGCCTGGATTTCCGCCCGCCCGAGGGCGAAAGCCCGCGCGATGTCCAGCGCCGGCTGAAGCCCTGGCTGGCGGCCATCGGCACCCATGGCCGCAATGTCGTGGCCGTCACCCACAAGGGCGTGATCCGCGCGATCTATGCGGCGGCCACCGGCTGGCCGATGCTGGGCAAGCCGCCGGAAAAGCTCGCCCGGGATGCCACCCATCTGTTCCGGGTCGACGAGACCGGCGCCGTCGCCGTGCATCACCTGAACCTGAAGCTCGTCTGAGGACGCCAGACCACATGACCGACGCCACCACCAGCCGCACCGATCGTCCGCGCATCCTGCTCTATGTCCAGCACCTGCTCGGCATCGGCCACCAGAAGCGGGCGGCGACCCTGACCCGGGCGCTGGAAGCGGCCGGCTTCGCCGTCACCTATGTCAGCGGCGGCTTTCCGGTGCGCGGGTTGGATACCGGCCCGGCCGATTTCGTGCAGCTGCCGCCGGCCCGGGCGGTCGACAAGTTCTTCAAGGTGCTGGTCGGCCCCGACGGCCAGGTGATCGACGATGCCTGGCGCGCCCGGCGCCGCGATCATCTGGTGGCGATCGTCGAGCGTCTGCAACCAGTGGCGGTGATCACCGAACTCTTCCCCTTCGGCCGCCGCCAGCTCGCCTCGGAAATCGTGCCGATGGTGGAAGCCGCGCGTGCGCTTCCCCGCCCGGCGCTGATCGTCTCCTCGGTGCGCGACATCCTGGTCGAGCCGCCGAAGGAAGAGCGCCGCCGCGAGATGCTGGCCCGGGCGCGGCGCTATTACGATCTGGTCATGGTCCATGGCGATCCGGCGCTGGTGCCGTTCGAGCGCACCTTCCCGCTGATGGCCGAGGTCTCGGATCTCGTCCGCTATACCGGTTATGTCGTCGACCGGGCACGCGAGACGGCGCCCTCGCCCGGCGGCAGCGCGCAGGACGGCCGGGACGAGGTGCTGGTTTCCGCCGGCGGCGGTGCCGTCAGCGAGGCGCTGTTCCGCGCCACCATCGCCGCCCGCGCCCTCACCTCGCCCGCCCTCGCCCGTCGGCGCTGGCGGCTTCTGGTCGGCTGGAACCTGGCCGATCCGGTGCTGGACGATCTCAGCCGTGTGGCGGCAGAGGCCGACGCCGACGGTTTCGTGGTGGAGCGTGCCCGTCCCGATTTCGTCGCCATGCTGGGCCGCGCCGCCCTGTCGATCTCCCAGGCCGGCTACAACACCCTGCTCGAGGTGATCGAGAACCGGGTGCCGGCCGTGGTGGTCCCCTATGCGGGCGGACTTGAAACCGAACAGGGGCTGCGCGCCGGCCTGGTCGCCGAGCGCGGCCTGGTCGAGGTGGTCGATGAAGAGACCCTGACCGCCGAAGGGCTGGCCGCTGCCGCCGATCGCGCCCTCGCGGCCGAACGGGACTGGCCGCGGCTCGACATGGACGGGGCCGCCGCCTCGGCACGGCTGCTGCACGACCGGCTGGCGGCCAGGGGATAGCATCCGATGGCTGCCGACCCCTGGGCCGATCTCACCGCCGAACTGGATGCCTGGGCCGCGGCCGGCCGGGTAGCGAGCTTCTGGTGGCGCGACGACGATGCCACCGCGCCCTCGCCCGCGCTCGACCGACTGCTCGGCCGCGCCGAGGCGTGTGGCGTGCCGCTGGCCCTGGCGGTGATCCCGGCCACGGCCGGGCCTGCCCTCGGCGATCGCCTGGCGGCGGCGCCCGCCGGGATCCGGGTGCTGGTCCATGGCTGGTCGCACGGCAATCATGCCCGGCCCGACAAGAAGAAATCCGAACTCGCCTGCGGCCGGCCGATGGCAGAGATGACCGCCGATCTCGCCCGTGGCCGCACCCGCCTGAACGAGCTGTTCGGCCCCCGCCTGCTGCCGGTCCTGACCCCGCCCTGGAACCGGCTGCCGGCCCCCCTGATCCGGGAGCTGCCGGCGATCGGCATCGACGGTCTCAGCCGGTTCAAACCGCGCAAGACCCGCACTCCGGCGCCGGGGGTGGTGGAGGTCAACACCCATATCGACCCGATCGACTGGCATGGTGGCCGTGGCTTCACGGGCGAGGTCGCGGTCCTGAGCGCCATTGCCGCACATCTGGCCGCCCGTCGCACCGGCCGGGCCGATCCGACGGAGCCGACCGGCCTGCTGACCCATCATCTTGTGCACGACCAGGCACTGGACGGGTTTCTCGACCGACTGATGGCCCATTTTGCGGCCCATCCGGCCGTGATCTGGCCGGATCTGCAGACCGTTTTCGCCGCCTGATCCCGGCTGGTGCGACGCAACATGTCGATGGCGGTCCACCTCGGCGCAGAACGGCTTGCAAGGCGCGGGGGGCAACGGGCATCCTATCGACGGCGCGACATGGGGATCGCGCAACGCCGAGGATGATCCGGACCGGTGACCTTTTCCACGACGTCGCTTCCGACCACGCCGGAGACTGCCATGGACCTGACCGGCAGGCCCGCGTCGGCACGCGCGGTGGCCGCCGCCCTGCCGCGGTTGCGTCACCGGCCGGGCCCCCTGATCGCCGATCTTGCCCGCGCGGCCGCCGGCGGTGCGGTGGTCGCCCTGCCTCTGCTGGTGGTCGATGGCATGAACGGCGTGCTGCAGCTGGCCCTGATCGCGCTGGTGCTGCTGTTCGCCGCCTTCGCGGTTCAGCGCGGGCTCAAGCTCACCGAAAGCTGGACGGCGGACGGCCATCATATCGTCCGCCGCGGCGCCATCGGCCAGAGCCGGCTGGATCTCTCCCGCCTCAGGACCTTCCGGCTGGAACATTTCGCCCCCCGCAAGGGTGCGGGCTGGTTCCGCCTGCGTCTGGTCGACGGCGGCGGGGTACGGCTCGCGGCCGAAGACACGCTTGAAGACTTCCACCGCCTCGTCGCCCTGGCCCTGGCTGCGGCCGAAGCCCGCGCCCTGCCGCTCGACGACGTCACCACCCATAATCTGGCGGCGCTCGGCCTCGCCAGGGGGCTCGCATGAGCGGGCGGCGCCATGGCTGGCCGCAGCCGAGGCCGCTGCTGTCGGTGCGCGATCTGGTCGTGCGCTTTCATCTGCCCGAAGGCCCGCTGACCGCGGTCGACGGCGTGTCCTTCACCATCAATCCGGGCCGGATCACCGCGCTGGTCGGCGAAAGCGGCTCGGGCAAGAGCGTGCTGACCCAGGCGGTGATGGGCCTGCTGCCGTCCATCGCCCGGATCGAGGGCGGGGCCGCGGTCTTCACCGACCCGCTCGACGGCCAGGCCACCGATCTTGCGACGCTTGCCCCCACCGGCCGGACGATGCGCCGGATCCGGGGAGGGCGCATCGGCATGATCTTTCAGGAGCCGATGAGCGCATTGTCGCCGCTGCACACGCTCGGCGACCAGATCACCGAGGCGGTGCGGCTGCATCTGAACGAAGATGCCGCAGCGGCGCGCGAGATCGCCGCCGACATGCTGCACAAGGTGGGCTTCCCGAACCCTGAAGCCGCCCTTGACCGCTACCCGTTCGAACTGTCGGGCGGCCTGCGTCAGCGCGGCGTGATCGCCATGGCGCTTGCCGCCCGCCCGGCCCTGGTCATCGCCGACGAGCCGACCACGGCGCTCGACGTCACGCTTCAGGCCCAGATCCTGAAACTGCTCCGCGACCTGCAGGACGAGCTGGGCATGGGCGTGCTGCTGATCACCCATGATCTGGGGGTGGTCTCAAGCCTGGCCGACGACATGGTGGTGCTCTATCGCGGCAAGGTGATGGAGGCGGGCCCTGCAGCCGAGTTGATCCGCAAGCCGGAACATCCCTATCTGAAGGCCCTGCTCGGCGCCGTGCCGCGGATCGGCATGGACCGCACGGAACGGCTGGTGCCACTGCGCGAAATCGCCCTCGATCCCCGCCTGGCGGCGGATGTGGTGGGGCGTCAGGGCACCGGCCCGAAGGCGGCCGCCGACACGCCGCTGCTCGCGGTGGACGGGTTGACCAAGCGCTTCACCAGCCGCGGCACCGGGCTCTTCGCCCGCGGCGGCGGCAGCAGCGTGACCGCGGTCGACCATGTCTCCTTCAGCGTCGGCCGGGGCGAAAGCGTCGGCCTGGTCGGCGAAAGCGGCTGCGGCAAGACCACCACCTCGCGCATGCTGCTGGGCGCGATCCGTGCCGATGAAGGCCGGATCCTGTTCCAGGGCGATCACGATGCCGCGCCGACCGACCTCGCCGCCCTCGACGACGGCGGCTGGATCCCGTTCCGCAAGCGTCTGCAATACGTTTTCCAGGACCCGTTCCACTCGCTGAACCCGCGGATGACCGTGTTCGACATCATCGCCGAACCGCTGGAGATCCACGGGGTCGGCACCGCGAAAGAGCGCGCCGAGCGGGTGAAGGCGTTGATGAAGATGGTGGGCCTGGATATCCGCCATCTCCGCCGCTATCCGCACAGCTTCTCGGGCGGCCAGCGTCAGCGCATCGGCATCGCCCGCTCGCTGGCACTCGGCCCGGAACTGCTCATCCTGGACGAGCCGGTCTCGGCGCTCGACGTGTCGGTCCAGGCCCAGGTGCTGAACCTGCTCAAGGATCTGCAGGATGCGCTGGGCCTCGGCTATCTGTTCATCTCCCACAATCTGGCGGTGGTCGACTATATGTGCGACCGCATCCTGGTGATGTGTGCAGGCCGGATCGTCGAGAGCGCGCCCCGCGAACGCCTGTTCGAAGATGCCCGCCATCCCTATACCAAGGCGCTGATCGCCGCGGTGCCCGAAGCCGATCCCGACCGGCCGCTCGACTTCGCGGCCCTGATGGATGGCCGCGCCTCGGATCCGGCGGCCTGGCCCGAGCCCTGGCGGCTGGCGCCGGGCATGCCGTCGGTGATGGACGAGGTGACGCCCGGCCATTTCGTCCGGGTGGCCGCAAGCGCGGAGGCCGCGGCATGATCCGCCTCACGCGTCTTGCCGGCATCCTGGCCGCAGCCGCCCTGCTCGCCTTCGGCGCACCCGCACGCGCCGCGGCCGGCGACGATGCCGGGCCCGCGATGGGCAGTATCATCGAGATGATGATCTCGCCCAGCGCGCCCATGCCGGCACAGCTGATCGAGCCGCCGGTGCTTGAACAGCAGGTGACGGAGGGCAAGCTGCCGCCGATGGCCGAGCGTCTGCCCAAGGTGCCGGCGGTCGACGACGTCGTCGGCCCCGATCTCAGCCCCGGCCGCTATGGCGGCAGCTGGACGATGCTGGTCGGCCGGCCCAAGGATGTACGCATGGCGCTGGTCTACGGCTATGCCCGGCTGGTGCGCTACACCCGCGATTTCTCGTTCGAAGCCGATATCCTGCGGGAGATGGATGTCCAGGACGGGCGGATCTTCACCCTGCATCTGCGCCCCGGCCATCGCTGGTCCGACGGCGAGCCCTTCACGGCCGAAGATTTCCGGTATTACTGGGAGGATGTGGTTAACAACAAGAAGCTCTATCCGGCGGGCCCGCCGCGCGAGCTTCTGGTCGATGGAGAGCCGCCGCGCTTCACCGTGATCGACCAGACCACCATCCGCTATGAATGGTCGAAGCCCAATCCGCGCCTGCTGCCGGCCATCGCCGGGCCGCTGCCGCTGACGCTCTACCGGCCGGCACACTATCTGCGCCAGTTCCACGAACGCTATGCCGATCCCGACAAGCTTGCGGCGATGATCGAAAAGCGCAAGCAGTCGAGCTGGGCGGCGCTGCACAACCGCATGGACACGGCGACCGATTTCAGCAATCCGGACTTCCCGACCCTGCAGCCCTGGCGGCTGCTGACCGCGCCGCCGGCGGTGCGGTTCCTGGTCGAGCGCAACCCCTATTACCACCGCATCGACCTGAACGGCCGCCAGCTGCCCTATCTGGACCAGATGGCGATCGACATCGTCGACGGAAAGCTGATCGCGGCGCGGGCCGGCACCGGTGACGCCCTGCTCCAGGCGCGCGGGCTGGATTTCACCGACTACACCTTCCTGAAGGCAGGCGAAAAGCGCTCTGACTACAAGGTGTCGCTGTGGCGGACGGGGCGCGGGGCCCATCTGGCGCTCTACCCCAATCTCAACGCCCGGGATCCGGGCTGGCGGGCCCTGTTCCGAGATGCGCGCTTCCGCCGGGCCCTGTCGATGGGCGTCGACCGGCACGAGATCGATGCGGTGCTCTATTACGGCCTGACCATCGGCGGCGGCAACAGCGTGCTCGACGAAAGCCCGCTGTCGCGCCCGGGCTATCGGAAGGTCTGGGCCAACCACGATGTCGACCGGGCCAACAAGCTGCTCGACGATATGGGTCTCGACAAGCGCAACGAGCGCGGTATCCGGTTGATGCCCGATGGCCGGCCGCTGGAGCTGGTGATCGAGACCGCGGGTGAAAGCACCGAACAGATGGACGTGCTGGAACTGCTCCACGATCAGTGGTTGCAGCTCGGCATCAAGACCTATGCGCGGCCGATGCAGCGCGACCTGTTCCGCAACCGGATCTTCGCCGGCGATACCCTGATGAGCGTCTGGTTCGGCATGGAAGCCGGTCTCGCCACCGCCGAGACCGACCCGTGGGAGCTGGCGCCGGTCAGCCAGCAATCGCTGCAATGGCCGAAATGGGGCCAGTACTTTGAGACCGGCGGCCGGTCGGGCGAAGCGCCCGACATGGACAAGCCCGATCAGCTGCTGGCGCTCTACAAGGAGTGGACGGTGGCGCCGTCCTCGGCCGACCGTGCGCGGATCTGGCGGGAGATGCTCGCGATCAACGCCGATCAGGTCTACACCATTTCTCTGGTCGCAGGCGTGTTGCAGCCGGTGGTCGCCAATCGGCGCCTGCGCAACCTGCCCGATCGGGGGCTCTACAACTGGGATCCGGGATCGCATTTCGGCCTTTACCGGCCGGAGCGTTTCTGGCTCGACAACTGACGGGCGCCCGACGACCGATCGGGCTCAAGATCCGCCGCGACAGCTGAGGGGCACCACAGAACCCCGCGGCGGATCCAGGAGGGGGAGCAAGGCAAGCGATGTTCGCCTACATCGCGCGGCGGTTGCTGATGATGATACCGACGCTGATCCTGATCAGCATCCTGGTCTTCGTCATCATCCAGCTGCCGCCCGGCGACTATCTGACGACGCAGCTTGCCGAGCTGGCGGCCCAGGGTGAGGCCGCCAGCCAGGCCAAGATCGAGTTTCTGCGCGCAGAATACGGGCTCGACCTGCCGCTCTGGGAACAGTACATCCGCTGGGCCTCGGGCCTGCTGGTCGGCGATCTCGGCTACTCCTTCGAATATCAGCTGCCGGTGGCCGAGGTGGTCGGCGACCGCCTGTGGCTGACCATGCTGGTGTCGTTCGCCACCATCATCTTCTCCTATGCCGTCGCCTTCCCGATCGGCATCTATGGCGCCATCCGCCAGTACAGCGCGCTCGACCACGGCCTGACCCTCGTCGGTTTTCTGGGCCTCGCCACCCCCAATTTTCTGCTGGCCCTGGTGCTGCTCTATCTGTCGAACATCTGGTTCGGCACCTCGATCGGCGGGCTGATGGACCCGGAATATCTCGACCAGCCGCTCAGCTGGGCCAAGTTCCTGTCGGTGATGGAGCATCTCTGGGTGCCGGTGGTGGTGATCGGCACCTCCAACACCGCCGGCATGATCCGCCGGCTGCGGGCCAATCTGCTGGACGAACTGCGCAAGCAATACGTCACCACCGCGCGTGCCAAGGGCCTGCATCCGGCGAAGATCCTGGTCAAATATCCGCTGCGCATGGCGCTGAACCCGTTCATCGCGGATCTCGGCAATGTGCTGCCGCAGGTGGTCTCGGGTGCGGCGATCGTGTCGGTGGTGCTGTCGTTGCCGACCACCGGGCCGATGCTGCTGCGCGCGCTGCAGACCCAGGACATGTATCTGGCCGGATCGTTCCTGATGTTCATGGCGCTGCTGACGGTGATCGGCGTGCTGGTGTCGGATCTGCTGCTCGCCCTGCTCGATCCGCGCATCCGCCTCGACGGAGGACGTTCGCGATGAGCGGCCCTGATCGCTACATCTCCCACGCCCCCTTCGACCCCGTTCATGACGAGGTCCTGACCCCGGCGCAGGAGAAATACTATCTCGCCTCGCAATGGCGGCTGATGTTCTGGCGGCTGCGCCGGCACAAGCTCGCCATGGCCTCGCTCTGGTTCCTGGGCTTCATCTATCTGGTGATGATCTTCGCCGAGCCCTTGAGCCCCTATAACCCCAACACCCGTCACATCGACAACATCCATGCCCCGCCGCAGACGGTGCATCTGTTCCACAATGGCGCGTTCGTCGGCCCCTTCGTCTATGGCACCCGCTATGCGCTGAACATGGACACCCTCACCCGGACCTATTCCGAAGACCGGGTGCGGCCGCTGCCGATCGGCTTCTTCTGTTCGGGAGAGCCCTACCGGCTCTGGGGGCTGATCCCGATGGATATCCGGCTGGTCTGCCCGCCAAAGGGCGGCACGCTGTTCCTGCTGGGCACCGATCGGCTGGGGCGTGACATGCTCTCGCGGGTGATCGAAGGCGCGCGGATCTCGCTGACCGTCGGTCTGATCGGCATCACCATCAGCTTCGCCCTGGGCATCCTGTTCGGCGGGCTCTCGGGCTATTACGGCGGCTGGGTCGATGCCGGCATCCAGCGGCTGATCGAGGTGATCCGCTCCTTCCCGGAGCTGCCCTTGTGGATGGCTCTGTCTGCCGCCATGCCGGTCACCTGGCATCCGCTCTGGATCTTCATCGGCATCACCGTGATCCTGGGCCTGCTCGACTGGACGGGTCTTGCCCGGGCGGTGCGCTCGAAACTTCTGGCGCTGCGCGAGGAAGACTATGCCACCGCCGCCGTGGTCATGGGCGCACGGCCCAGGCGGGTCATCCTCCGCCATCTCCTGCCCAATTTCATGAGCCATCTGATCGTCTCGGCCACCCTGACCATCCCGGCCATGATCCTGGGCGAGACCGCGCTCTCCTTCCTGGGCCTCGGCGTGCGCGCGCCGCTGATCTCCTGGGGCGTGCTGCTGAACGATGCCCAGGACATCAACGTCGTCACCCAATATCCCTGGCTGTTGCTGCCGGTGGTACCGGTGGTGCTGACGGTGCTTGCCTTCAACTTCCTGGGCGACGGGCTGCGCGATGCGGCCGACCCCTACCAGACCTGAACAGCCTGGACGCCCCCAAAAAAGAACGCCGGCCACAGGATGGCCGGCGTTCTTCATGTCGGAGGCGGGTTCAGCCTGGATCAGCAGGCCGCCATGCGGTCGGCTTCGTCGCCGGTCGCCAGCGACCGCATCCGCTCGGGGTCGAGCAGACGGACGGCATGGACGCCATCGAGCGAGATGATGCCGTCGCGCTTGAAGGCGGCGAGCGTCCGGCTGACGGTCTCGATCGTCAGGCCCAGATAGTCGCCGATATCGGTCCGGGTCATCGGCAGCGGCAGAGGGTCGTTCGCCTCGCCGCGTGCCTCCAGCCGGTCATAGAGGCCCAGCAGGAACGAAGCCAGACGCTCGCGGGCGCTCTTGCGGCCCAACAGCAGCATCTGCTCGCGCGAGCGGGCGATTTCGTCCTGCGCGAGGCTCAGCAGACGGCGGCCCAGAACCGGGATCCGCTCCTGCAGGTTTTCGAAATCACGGCGCCGGAAGCGGCAGACCGAGACCCGGGTCAGACTCTCGGCGGCCAGGCCGCCCAGGCGGTCATCACCCAGGCCAAGAAAATCTCCGGGCAGCAGGAAGCCCAGAACCTGGGTCCGCCCGTCCGGCAGACTCTTATAGAGCTTCGCCGTACCCGCGGTCACGTTGTACACATAGGGCGACCGCTCGCCTTCCTCGGCAAGCAGCGCATGGGCCGGCACCTCGATCCGCGACACGATCGACGCCACCGCCGACATCGCCTCGTGGCCGAGATCGCCGCAGAAAGTCAGGGCACGCACGTCGCAGGCATCACAATCGACACGCGAGCAGCTCGTGGGTGGCTGTCCGGAACTGGGCAGAAGGCGGCTGTCGTTCATGGCTCTCGGACCTTATCGTCGAAGGGCGCATCCGTTGCATATCGGGCGCCTTTGCGGTGCCGTTCATGCACCGCGTGTTTGTTGCAGATCAAATCTAGCATGAGCGTAAGCGGTTTGAGAGTGACGTTTCGTCACGCTCCGGCCCCCCGGCATTGCATGCAACGCCGGGCTGGCACCCCAATCGGATCATGATCTGGCACCGGCTGATGTGCTAAACAGGGTCGCCGCACCCGCCGCATCCATCCTTTCCGGAGCGCTACCCCGTGACCCTTGGAGATGCCGTCGACGCCCTGGTTCTGGGCATTGTCGAAGGTCTGACCGAATTCGTGCCGGTCTCCAGCACCGGCCATCAGATCGTCGTCGCCGATCTGCTGAATTTCCGCGGCGACTTCGCCATCGCCTTCAACGTGATCATCCAGCTGGGCGCCATCCTGGCGGTCGTCTGGGAATATCGCGGAAAGATCGTCCATGTCGTCGCCGGCCTGCCCAGCGATCGCGAGGCGCAGCGTTTCACCCGCAACCTGCTGATCGCCTTCTTCCCGGCGGTCATTCTGGGGCTGCTCTTCGCCGACATCATCCAGGAATACCTGTTCAACCCGATCACGGTTGCCGCGGCGCTGGTGATCGGCGGCCTGATCATCCTGTGGGCGGAGAAGCGGGATCACCGCATCCGGGCAAACTCCACCGAAGAAATGCGCTGGTCGGATGCGCTGAAGATCGGGTTCTGTCAGTGTCTTGCGCTGATCCCCGGCACCTCGCGCTCCGGCTCCACCATCATGGGCGGGCTGATTTTCGGCATGTCGCGCAAGGCGGCCACCGAATTCTCCTTCTTCCTCGCCATCCCGACCATGATCGGCGCCACCGTCTACATGTTCCTCAAGCACGGCTCCACCCTGCTTGCGGGTGATCTGGGCGTGCTGGCGATCGGCTTCGTCACCTCCTTCATCTTCGCGATGATCGCGGTGCGGGGCCTGCTGAAATTCATCGGGCAGCACAGCTATGCCGTGTTCGCCTGGTATCGCATCGCCTTCGGCCTGTTCATCCTGGCGACCTGGGTGTTCGGCTGGATCGACTGGACCAGCGTCACCGACCTCTGACACCTCCCGAACCGCCCCGGCGGCCTCTCCGTTTTCAAACGGCTTTAGCGGAACCTGCGCCAGGATCGTGCAGGCTCCGCTTTTCTTTTGCGGGCATCGCCCGAGGTGCATTCGGCATGGACCACCGCCGGACCGCGCCGTCACGCCACGATGTTCTTTCAAGCCGGCGCGCATGACGCGTCTTCGGCAGAACCCCTTCAGCCGCCCGCGCTAACGTCGCGTCAGCAGGCCGGTCCCGCATGCCGATGGTGAACAGCCGTCGGGATGACGAGGCCGGGTTGAACATGCTGACGTGAAAGGATGCGACATGCTGAGGATCGATCGTGCATCCCCGGCGCTGGTCCGGATGACCATCGACAGGCCGCCCGCCAATGCGCTCACCCTGGATCTGATCCAGGCCCTGGCGGACGCCCTCGTCCGCTTCGGGGAAGAGGCCGAGGCACCGGCCGTGATATTGACCGGGGCCGGTCAGCGCTTCTTCAGTGCCGGCGGCGACATACGCGAAATCGAGACGCAGGCGGACGTCGCGCTGCCCAGAATGCGCGTCTTCCACCATCTGCTGACCGTGCTCGAGAACTATCGCTGCCCGCTGCTCTGCGCCGTCAACGGCTATGCGGTGGGCGGCGCGCTGGAACTGGTGCTGTATGCCGATTATGTCGTGGCGAGCGAAAACGCCCGGTTCGGCTTCCCCGAAATCAATCATGGCCTGCTTCCGGCGGCGAAGGGCATGCGCCAGGCGATGAACCGCCTTGGGCGTCGGATGGCCGAGCGGCTCCTCTATTCCGGCGAACTGGTTTCGGCACCCGAGGCGCAGGCGATGGGCCTCGTCGACGAGGTCGTTCCGTCGCAGGATGTGCAGGATCGGGCTCGCGTCGTGGCCGAGGCCCTTCGTCTCAAGGACATGCATCTGTTCGCCGCGATCAAGCGGACCTTCAACGACGCGCCCCTCATGACCGACGCGCAGCTCGAAGCGCGCACCCTCAGCGACATGCAGGATTATCTGAGCCGCGCGGAGACCGCCGCGGCGCGCGAACGGTTCCTCCAGCGCAAGGCGAGGCAGACCCATGATTGACGGCGATCATCTCCGGCTTGAGTTCATGACCTCGCCCGAGGTCGCCCGTGCCATCGAAAACGGCATGCGGACCATCGTCATCCCCTGCGGCGCGGTGGAGCAGCACGGGCCGCACCTGGCCCTCAGCGTCGATGCCGACCATGCGGAACACCTGGCCGTCCTGGTGGCCAAAGCTATCGGAGATGCGCTGGTTGCACCGACCATAAGGGTCGGCTGCTCCTCCCACCATCTCGCCTTTCCCGGCACGATCTCGCTGCAGGACAGCACCTTCGAAATGATCTGCCGGGATTATTGCACCAGCCTGGCGCGGCACGGCTTCGACCGCATTCTCATTTTCTCGGCACATGTCGGCAATTTCCCGCCATTGGCCGGCATGCTGCCCCGGCTGCGATCGGCCGTGCCCGCCTCCTGCCGCGTCTCGGCATTCACCGAGTCCAGGGCCTGGCTTGAACGGTGGCGCGATGCCGTCGAAGAAGCGGGGGGTGAGCCGATCAGGGTGGGCGGTCATGCGGATATCGCCGAAACCTCGCTGATGCTCGATATCCACCCCGAGCGGGTGCGTACCGCGAAATACGAAGCCGGAAAACCGGGTCTTCTGTCGCAGAGCGATCTGGAACTGATGTGGCGCGACGGGCTTGCGGCCGTCAGCCCCAACGGCATTCTGGGCGACCCCGACGGATCCTCGGCAGCGATCGGCAGGCACTGCATCGAGCGGATCGCCGCCCTCCTCGTCGCGGGTTTTTCCGAAGGCGATCCGGCGTAACCGGGGGGATCCTCCTCCCGCCAAACAATATTCCGAACACCCGGCAAACCTCGCGGATCTTCGGCAGCTTCTGCTGCGGGCTTCGTGACAAGCTTCCAGTCATTAGAGGGGTATTCCAAACAAACCCGAGAGGGCATCCCAAAATGGCAGTCAAGTTCGGCTTCTGGTCCGAGCAGGAAACTCTGGTCGGTCAGAGTTATGCGCGCCGGCTTCATGAGCTTGTCGAGGAAGCGGTCTTCGCCGAGAAGATGGGTTTCGACATCGTCAGCCTGTCCGAACAGCATGTCGCACTGGGCGGGATTTCCAGCTCCGCGCCCGAGGTCGTCTATGGCTACCTCGCGGCGGTCACGTCCCGGATCCGGCTGCGGCCGGCGGTCTCGCTGATGCCCAAGAAGATCAACCACGCGCTACGCACGGCAGAGCGTGCCGCGGTCACCGACATCCTGTCCAACGGGCGCCTGGAGCTGTATTGCGGCCGTGCGAACACCACGATCGCGATGCGGGCCTTCAATGTGGAGCCCGCTGAAACCCTTGCGCAGATGGAAGAAGGGATCGCGCTTATCCGCGAAGCCTTCAGCAAGGACATCTTCACCTTCCAGGGCGAGCACTACCAGGTTCCGCCCCGCATGCTGGTCCCGAAGCCGCTCCAGAAGCCCTATCCGCTGATGGGTATCGCCGCGACCAGCGAACGCAGTCACGTCTGGGCGGCCCATCAGGGGCTCGCGGTCCTCAGCCACACGCTCTATCAGGGCTGGGAGGCGCAGGCGAAGATGGTGGAAGCCTATCGGTCGAACTGGCGCCGGGATCCGAACGGTCCCCTCGACCGTCCGCGTCTCGGCATGCCGGTGTTCCTCGGCATCGCCGAAACCGATCAGGCGGCGAAGGACATCTATGCCGAGCCGCTGATGCACTACGCCCGCATCTCGACCGATGCCTATCCCCGGCTCGCCAAAATCGCGGACGACTACGCCTATATGGGCGAAGGTCTGGAAGCCCTCCAGCGCGCAGCCACCGATTGGGATTATCTCCTGAACGACTCGGCCAGCCTGGTCTGCGGCAGCCCCGATACGGTCATCCGTCAGCTGGAACGGTTCATCGACGCCGGCGCCGAAGAAATTCTGTTCCACATCGACTCGGTTTCACATGCGGAGATCATGAAGGCGATCGATCTGGTCGGGCGCTACGTCATTCCGCACTTCAACGATCGGAACAATGTCGTGCGCCCGACCGACGAGATACTCGACCGGATCCGCATGATGCGAAAGACGGGCACCTCCGCCTGATCCCTGTCCGACCGATCTGGAGGGTCTCATGACCGACAAGACCTATAGGGGCCTGCTCGTCGAGAAGCGCGCGAGCGGCGTGGCCGTCATCACCCTGAACCGGCCCGAAATTCTGAACGCCATCGACTGGCCGATGCACGCCGCGCTGGAAGAGGTATTCGTCGACCTCGACAACGACCCGGCCGTCAAGGCCATCGTGCTCACCGGTGCGGGCCGCGGCTTCTGTTCAGGCGGCGATCAGAACGCGCTCGACGACGACGTGGGAACCATCTCGGCCACCCGCTCCGGTCGTCATCTCATCCGCAACATGCTCGAACTGGAATCGCCGCTGATCGCCGCCGTGAACGGGGTTGCCGTCGGCCTTGGCGCCACGCTCGCGCTGTTCTGCGATGTCGTCTTCGCAGAACCCGCTGCCCGCTTCGCCGACACCCATGTGACGGCGGGCGTGGTTGCCGGAGATGGCGGCGCGACGATCTGGCCGCTTCTTCTGGGGCCGGTCCGGGCGAAACACTACCTGATGACCGGCGACTTCATTTCGGCCGAGGATGCGGCCGCAGCCGGCATGATCAACAAGGTCGTACCGGAAGGCACCGTCGTCGAACATGCGATCCGCTATGCGGAGATGCTGGCATCCGGCCCGCGCGACGCCATCGTCTGGACCAAATATGCCGTCAACAAGCTGATCAAGGAGCAGGTTCATCTGAACCTCGACACGGCGGCGGCGCTCGAAATGCTCACCTTCAACAGCCCTGAGCGCAGAGATGCCGTCTCCACGTTCCGCGAAAAGCGCAAGCGCTTCGCAGAAGGTGGCTACTGACATGGGCGGGCCACACGCGCTTTCTCCGGCCGCCCCCTCTGTCACTGCTCCTTCACCGATGCCCCCCGAAGACGGGACGCTGCCGTCGCTGCTGCGTGACCGCCGCGACAGAATGGGCAAGGACGTCGCCTTTTTTCAGAAGCGGGGCGGCTCGTGGCACGCCTCGACCTGGGATGACTATGCAAGGCAGGTCGCCTGCCTGTCGCGTGCCCTCCTGGATCATGGCCTGCAGAAAGGGGACCACGTCGCCATCATCGGCGACGTCTCGCAGGAATGGGTCGTCGCCTTCATGGCGACGGCCTGTTCCGGCGGCGTGGCGGTCGGGATCTATTTCACCTCGTCGACAGAGGAGGTGGAATATTTCCTGGAAGACTCCGGCAGCAAATTCGTCTTCGTTGCCGGCGAGAAGGAACTCGACATCCTCCTCCGCAGCCGGCAGGCGGCGACGCTCAAAAAGATCGTGGTGTTCGATCCCACGGTTCCGTCCCTCGGCAACATCGTGACGCTGTCGCAGTTCTCCGCGCCGGCTTCGGCCTGTGCCGCGCTGCTCGACGATCAGGCCGGCCTGGCACGTCCCGGCGACAATGCCTGCATCGTCTACACCTCGGGGACGACCGGCAATCCAAAGGGCGCGATCCTCACCCACCGGTCGCTGATCCAGGGGGCCGCGACCACCCGAAGCTATTGCCCGGCCCTCTACCGCGACCCCCAGCGGGTTGTCGTCCATCTCCCGCTCTCTCATGTCGTGGGGCTCGGACAGGGGATCGTCTTTCCCCTCATCAGCAGGGTGACGCCCTATTTCGGCGAGACCGGTGCCGACTTCGCGGCGACCATTCAGGACGTGAAACCGACCTACTGGATGGCGCCGCCGCGCTTTTATCAACGCTATGCCGCCGAACTGGTCAGCAGGATCAATGCATCCTCGTCGGCACGGAAGACGTCCTATCACTTCGCGATGTCGATCGCACAGAAGGCCCTGGCGGATCGCCAGGCGGACGGCCCCGATGACCCGTTTCTCCAGGCGCTTTTCGCCACCTGTCGCGATCAGATCTTTCTGCCGCTTCTGGCGGAGATCGGGCTCGACCAGCTGACGTCTCCCTATACCGCATCCGCACCGATGCCGCCGGACGTCATGAAGCTCTGGCAGACATGGGGTGTGAATCTCAAGGAAGCCTATGGCCAGACCGAACTGGTCGGGGCCAATGTCGCCCAGATGCGCGACTGGTCGACGCCCGGCACGATCGGCGTGCCGATCGCGGATCCCCGCTGGAAGACGCGGGTCGCCGGCGACGGCGAAATGCTGGTCGCGGGGCCCGGCCTGTTCATCGGCTATCTGAACAAGCCCGAGGAGACGCTGGAAGCCCTCCGCGACGGCTGGCTCCACACGGGCGACGTCGTCGAACGTCGACCGGATGGCCTGCTGGTGATCATCGATCGGAAAAAGGAGATCATCAACACCTCCGGCGGCAAGTCGATCAGCCCGGCGCAGATCGAGAATGAATTGCGGCAAAGTCCGTACATCTCGGAAGCGGCGGTGTGCGGCGACGGACGCAAATACCTCGTGGCATTGATCGAAGTGGACCACATTGCGGCCGCCGACTGGGCAAAAGACCGCGGCGAGGCCATCAACACATATGCGGATTTCTGTTCGTCGGAAGCCGTCATCCGCCTGATCGAGGGCGAAGTCGCCAAGGCGAACCAGAGGCTGGCGCCTGTCGAACAGATCAAGTCGTTCCGGATCCTCCCCGAGGAACTGACGGCCGAGAATGGCGTGATGACGGCCACCAGGAAGAAGAAGCGGAAGGTCCTGAACGAACGCTATAAGGACCTCATCGATTCTCTCTATGACCATTCCGAAGACAGCCTGATCCGCAGCGCCCTCTCGAACACATGACGCGGTCGCATCGTGCCGCTCGAAGGATTGTCATGACAATGCTGTCCTGCACCTCACGCCATCCGTTCCTGTCCTCGACGGCAGAGATCATCGACGAGGCGCGCAATGGTCGGATGTTCATCCTTGTCGACGACGAGGATCGGGAGAACGAGGGCGATCTCGTCATTCCGGCGCAGATGGCGACGCCTGACGCCATCAACTTCATGGCGTCACATGGCAAGGGTCTCATCTGTCTGGCGCTCAGCAAGCAACGGGTCGATCAACTCGGCCTCAAACTGATGAGCGCCGAGAACGGCACGCGGCACGCAACCGCCTTCACGGTCTCGATCGAGGCGCGCGAGGGGGTTTCCACCGGCATTTCCGCAGCCGACCGGGCGCGGACCGTGGCGGTGGCGATCGACGCGGCCCGGGGCCCCGAACATCTCGTCTCCCCGGGCCACGTATTTCCTCTGGTGTCCCGACCGGGCGGCGTGCTGGTCCGCGCCGGGCATACCGAGGCGGCGGTCGACGTCGCCCGGCTGGCCGGCCTCAACCATTCCGGCGTGATCTGCGAGATCATGAAGGAAGACGGCACGATGGCCCGTCTCGACGATCTCATCGCCTTTGCCCGCCGTCACGGGCTCAAGATCGGCACGATCCGCGACCTGATCGCCTATCGTCGCCGCCATGATCATGATGTAGAACGTGTCGTCACGGCGAAATTCGACAGCCGATGGGGCGGCACGTGGAGCGCCATCACCTTCCGCAGCACGGCGACCGGGACGGAAGCGATCGCGCTGGTGAAGGGCGTGATCGACGCGCGGCCGACCCTGGTGCGCATGCACCCGCTGGACGTCCTGTCGGACGTGCTCGGCCAGACCGGTGATCGCAGCGATATCGTCGCCCGGTCCATGGCCGACATCGCCGCGGAAGGCCGCGGCGTCATCGTGCTGTTCAGCCGCGATCTGCCGATGTCGCAGCTTCTTCGGGTGAAGTCGGGTGAGCCGATCGTGGATAAGACCGAGCTGCGCAATTATGGCATCGGCGCCCAGGTTCTGGCCGAGTTGGGCATTCACGACATGATCCTTCTCTCCAATTCGGAGCACACCCCGGTCGCCCTCAGGGGTTATGGCCTGAACATCGTGGAGCGCCGGACACTGCCGGTCGCCACCGCCGCCCCGTGAAGCCGGTTCACCCGACATCAGGCCCCGATGCTGAACGGCCGTGTCCGCAGTCACCATCGGGTCGACAGCATGTCATTCCATCGCCTTGTGGGAGGCTCAGCATGTCCGCGCACGATCATGCCGTTCTGAAACATGTGGAGACGGCGGCCTTCAGAACGCTCCTCAGATCCGTTGCCGGGTCGGTCTCCATCGTGGCCTCGGGCCAGGGGCCCGACAGACGTGGTCTGACCGTCACCGCTGCCACCTCGCTATGCGTCGAGCCGCCGATGGTTCTCGCCTGCATCAACCGCAATGCCGAGGCGCATGACGTCATCCTCCGCACCGGCGCCTTTTCCTGGAACGTGCTCGCCGCCGATCAGGTCCGGCTGGCGGAACGCTTCGCCGCGATGGACGGCAGCAAGGGCGCATCGCGTTTCACCCCCGCCGACTGGCACGATCTGGCCACCGGCGCGCCGGTTCTTCTGCATTCGGTCTGCAGCTTCGATTGCAGGATAGAAGACACTCTCCAGGTCTCTACACATACCATCATCATGGGTGCGGTTGTCGCGCAGAGCCACAACCATGACAAACGCCCCCTGATCTATGCCGCGGGCAGATTCGGAACCCTGGAATATTTCGACCTAGCGGTCCCGGGGAAATAACCCCTCTCCCGACCCTGCACCATGACCGTCCCGCAGACAGGCTTTCCGGACATCTCGGATCCGGAGAGAGGGTGGCGTGCGCGGTGCTGATCCCCGCCGCACCGTCTCGCCCACCCTCTCATCGTCCCCTCCTCCCCCATATCGCCCCCTCCCTTTCCTCCCCCCTTCGATGCTGCTTGTCCGACGCTCCCCGTCGATATGGACCAGCCCCTTGCCCTGCTCGCCCACGTCGCCTCCTCCGGGAGCGGAACGTGAGCACTGCGTGCTGCCCGATACCGGGTTCCGACCGAAACCGACCCGGCACAACCGCGTATGCCCGGTCCTTTTGGAGACTGCAGGATGATCGAAGACGCAACCACAAAGGTGTCGGCGCCGCCGCTGACAGCCACGCCGACCCGCCATCGGCGGTATGCCCTGACGATGCTGTTCCTCATCTACATGCTGAATTTCGTCGATCGCCAGATCGTCAATATTCTGGCGGAGCCGATCAAACGGGAATTGAGCCTTGCGGACTGGCAGCTGGGGTCGTTGACCGGGCTGTCTTTCGCCCTCTTCTATGCGGCTTTGGCTCTTCCGATCGCGCGATGGGCAGAGCGTGCGAACCGGGCCAGGATCGTGGCGCTCTCAGCGATCATCTGGAGCCTTTTCACAGCCCTCTGCGGCATCGCCCAGAACTTCGCCCAGCTGTTCCTCGCCCGGGTCGGCGTCGGCGTCGGCGAAGCCGGCTGCACCCCCGCCTCCCAGTCTCTGATCACCGACTACACGAGCAGAGAGAAGCGGGCCTCCGCACTGGCCTTCTTTTCCATGGGCATTCCCGCGGGTTCGCTGGTCGGCATGATGGTCGGCGGCCTGATCGCGGACCAGCTCGGCTGGCGCGCCTCCTTCGCCCTGGTTGGCGTGCCCGGCATCATTCTGGGGCTTCTCGCGTTTTTTACCCTGCCTGAGCCACGTAAATCCGCCTTCGCTGCGAAAGAGGTGCAGACGACGCCGCCCCTCAGGGACGCGCTGCGCGAACTCGCCAGGAACCGCACCTATATCTGCCTGACGATCGCCATGGTCGCGATGAGTTTCGGGACCTACAGCAATCTCGGATTTCTGGGCTCCCATTACCTGCGCAATCACACCGAGGGATTGGAGACCCTGGCCGCTGCGGTCAACGACCTCACCGGTCTTCAGCTGGGCGCCACCGGCTTTCTCGGCACGGCGTTGGGGCTCATCATCGGCATCTTCGGCGCGGCAGGCACCTGGCTGGGTGGCTGGGTCACCGACCGCGCCGTGCGCCGCAACCTGAATGCCTATGCCACCATTCCGGCCGTGGCGGCGCTCTGCCTGCCCTTTGCGCTGCTCGCAACCTATCTCACCTCGAACACATTGGCGGCGCTCTGCCTTCTGAGCCTGCCCATGATGCTGCAATCCATCTATTACGGCCCCATCTTCGCGACGGTCCAAAGCCTGGTCCGCCCGCGCAGCCGGGCAACGGCCACCGCCATCTTCCTGTTCTTCGCCAATCTGATCGGGCTTGGTCTCGGGCCGCTGTCGGTCGGCCTGCTCAGCGATTTTCTCGCACCCTCCCTCGGCTCCGGTGATGCCATCCGCTGGGCCCTGATCAGCACCGCGGTCGTCTTTATCGTGGCCGCCATGGCCTTCCTGGCGGCGCGAAAGAGCATCCATCAGGACATCGTCAGCTGATGGGATGATCGTCCCGCAGGGCTGACGCCCGAAGCAGATCCCGATCAGGCGGCCTCGCCTGATCGGGCCCCCTTCGTGCCGGATACCCGCGCCGCCCCCGCGTCAATCCCCCACGACCTCCGTCCGGTCCCGCAGATATCGACGCGGAGGTTGTCCCATGTGCTTTCTGAACATGGCGGTGAAAGCACTTGGGGAATCATATCCCAGCTCCTGCGAGATCGCCTGGACGGTCGCCCCCATCGACAGCCGCTGAACGGCCATCACGATATGGAGTTGCTGGCGCCACCGGCCGAACGGCATCCCGGTATGTTTCAGGACCAGCCGGGCGAAGCTGCGCTCGCTCATCGCGACCGCTGCCGCCCATTCCTTCAGGGTTCTGCGATCGTCCGGCGCCTCCAGCAATTGTGTTGCGATGCGCTGTATCCGTGGGTGGCTGGACACCGGGAAGTGCAGCGGCTCCGCCTTCATATGCGCAAGTTCGTCCAGAATGACCTGCACCAGACGGCTCGTGGGGCCTTCCAGGGGATAGAGCGGCGGCTGGTTGGCCAGATGAAAGATCATCTCGCGCAGCATCGGGTTGATAGAAAATGTCGCACAGGCATTCGGAAGCGGTGACACGCCTGTGGTGATGAACAGGCAATATGCCCGGCCGTTATCCGACATGGAGACGCTGTGGGGAATCTCTCCCGGAATCCAGACCGCGCCATTGGACGGAACGATACGAAGCCCGTCGAGCGTCCGGCACATGACCGACCCTTCTGCCGCCACCACCAGTTGCCCCTTCCGATGCTGGTGGATCGGCAATTCGTCGTCGTCGACTTCGCGGCGGATCAGAAACGAGGTGACCGGCCGGGCAAGCTCGTCAGGATCAAGCGCGGCAAAGCTGACACGCAGGCCCGTGACATCCCATGGCCGCGACACCGCCTCGCCGATCGTCGAGGCGTCCGGCCGTTTGGCACCCTTCCGCACAATCTTCGGCAATATTGCGGCCCCTCACCCATTCCAACGCGAAACATACGCCCAATTTGACAGTTTCGCGACATAAAATGGCAATCCCATAGATCCTGCCAAGGGCTGGTGTCGGATACACTCTCCGATGTGCACAGCCGGAAGGCAGACGGAAAGCGTATCGACCCGAAGAGGTCTGTCCGGCGGTGTTTTCCGCCGTCGCGTCGGTTCTGAGCCAGGCCATCCGCTGTGCAAAGGGGAGTCGCCATGATGAACGGGAGTCACCATCATGAACACGCTGACGCTCGACAGGACGGACATCAAGATCCTCAACGAGTTGCAGAAGGATGCTAATCTGACGAATGTCGAGCTTGCCGGCCGGATCAACCTGTCTCCGTCGCCCTGCCTCACGCGCGTGAAGAAGCTGGAGCAGATGGGCATCATCGAGAGGAGGGTCACCCTTCTGAACCCCAAGGCGATGGGGCTCGAAATCAACGCCTATATCCAGGTCACGCTCGACAAGCAGCCGCAGTCGGCGCTGGAGAATTTTCGGGACGCGGTCGAGCGGATTCCGGAGGTGATGGAATGCAACTGGATGACCGGCGACTGCGATTTTCTCCTGCGTGTGATCCTGAGGAATGTCGAAGACCTTGAACATCTGATCACGAGCAAGCTGTCGAAAATCGAGGGCGTCGCCACCATCAGGTCCAACCTGGTTCTCAAACAGATCACCTACAAAACGGCGCTGCCCATCGGCACATCCCACACGATCATCGTCCGGCTCTGACACGGGGGCCCCCTGTCCGACCTCGCCGCCCGGGGGCGACGAGGGCTTGCCGATCGCGGCCATCCCCTCAATATGAAGGTCGGGCAGCCCACCCGGGGGGCTCAGAACCTTCAGGGACGCGCCGTGACGGTGGCGATTTTCGTCTGCGTGCCCTGCGCACTCCGCCATCGAAACCGGGCCGAAAACGTCGTAAAAGGGCGTGCCGTCATGTGCACGCCCCTTCTCAACAAGCCGAGGCCGCAGGAAACCCGTGAAAGATCAATGGCGTAAGATAGCCGTTGCCCCGATGATGGACTGGACCGACCGGCATGACCGCTATTTTCTGCGGCAGATCAGCCGGCGGGCGGTGCTGTTCACCGAGATGATCACCACCGGTGCCCTGATCTACGGGGATGCCGCCCGGCATCTGGCTTACGATCCGTCGGAACATCCGGTCGTGGTGCAGCTCGGCGGCTCGGACCCCAAAGATCTGGCGACGGCGGCCCGTATCGCCGCCGATGCCGGCTATGACGAGATCAATCTGAACTGCGGCTGCCCCAGTGATCGGGTCCAGTCAGGCCGCTTCGGTGCCTGCCTGATGGCCGAGCCGGCGCTGGTGGCGGAATGCATGGCCGCGATGAAGGCTGCGGTCGACGTGCCGGTGACAGTGAAATGCCGCATCGGCATCGACGACCAGGACGAGACCGAAACCCTGTTCCGCTTCGTCGAAACGGTGGCATCGGCCGGTGTCGGCGTCTTCTACGTCCATGCGCGAAAGGCCTGGCTCAAGGGGTTGAGCCCCAAGGAAAACCGGGAAATCCCGCCGCTGAACTACCCGCTGGTGCATGCGCTGAAGCGCGCCCGCCCGGATCTTGAAATCCTGATCAATGGCGGGCTGACCACGCTCGATCAGGCCGAGGTGGAGATCGGGGGCGGGCTCGATGGTGCGATGTTCGGCCGCGCCGCCTATCACGACCCCTATATCCTGGCCGAGGTCGATACCCGGTTTTACGGCGAGACCACCCGGATCCCGGATCGGTTCGAGATCGCCGAGCGCATGCTGCCCTATATCGAGGCCGAGTGCAGCCGCGGCACCAATCTGATCGCGATCACGCGTCACATGCTGGGCCTGTTTCAGGGCCTGCCCGGTGCCCGCGCCTATCGCCGCCATCTGAGCGAGAACCATGCCCGCAAGGGGGCCGGACCCGAGGTTCTGGTCGCCGCCCTCGACGAGATGCGCCGTCGCGGCCGCCATGCTGCCTGATGCTTGCAGGTCACCCATGCAACCTTTGCGTTCTTTTCCGCATGGCGCACTGCAGCATCGACTGCCATGATGCCTCTGACGCGATCTGTCGAGGCCGGGTGGAATGAGTACAGTATCGACATCCGAAACGACTCTATCCCCCTTCATGCAGGGCATGCGTGATGCCGTCCCGGTGGCGATCACCTTCCTGCTGATTTTCACCGCCTATGGCGCCGTTGCCCGCCAGACCGGTCTGGATGCGGCGGAAACCGTGGCGGTCACCCTCGCGATCTTTGCCGCGCCGGCACAATTCGTGATCCTGGAGCCGTTGAAGCAGCACGCCTGGATCACGGTTGCCGGCATCGCCCTGGTGGTGAACTTCCGCTTCCTGTTGATGGGCGCGGCGCTGGTTCCGCATTACGGGTCCCTGCCCCATCGCCGGGTGCTGCCGCCGCTGCTCTTCCTCTCGGCCAGCACCTTCGCGCTGGGCTATACCTGGGCCAATCAGCATGCCAACCGGTCGGCGGCCGAAAAGCTGCGCTATTATGTGGGGGTGGTCACGCTGTCGGTGCCGCTCGCCGCGGGCGGTTCCGTCGCAGGCTTCCTGGCCGATGACATTCTGCCCGCTGAACTTTCCGCCCTGCTGCTGCTGGTGATGCCGGTCTATTTCACCACGCTCCTCGCCAAGGCGGCCCGGCGGCGGGCGCCTTTCATCGCCGGCCTTATCGGCTTCGCGCTGGTCGACCCTGCGGATCAGCTGGTCCCCGGTTTCGGCCTGATGATCGTGGCGGTCACCACCGGACTGGTCATCGTTCTGGTCGAGGAAATCGGCGCCCGCCGCGGGAGGGCTGCATGACCGCTCTGCTCGACTCGTTGATGACCGACTGGCGGGTCTGGCTCGCGATCCTGCTCGCCGGCGTGATCAGCCATGCCCTCCGGCTGCTGCCCTTCGTGGTGTTGAAAGCACCCGACAACGCCGCCGCCAGCCCCCTCTTCCGCTTTTTCGACTATGCCGCCTTCGCCGTGTTGGGCGGGATCATCGGCAGCGCCCTGCTGGCGCCCCAGGCGGGCCGACCGCTGATGGGCTATGTCCATCCCGGCACGCTGGTCTCGGTGGTGGTGGTGGTCGAATGCTTCCTGATCGCCCTTCGCCTGGACCGCCCGCTGCTGATCGTGCCGATCGGGCTTGCCAGCCACGCCCTGCTCACGGCCCTGCTGGTCGGCTGACGCTTGTCTCACGCCCGCGACCTGACCTATGCTTCGCGCATGGGGTCCGGTCGGCCCCGCCCGTCCGCGGAAAGGGCTGCGCCCGCGACCGACGAGAGATATGGCCGATCATTCCGTCGCCCTTTCCCTCGTCCGCCGGCGGACACGGACGGTACCGGAAAGGGTTTCCGTGATGACCGACCGGCGTTCTCTGCCCGCAGCGCGGCCCGAACCATTCCTTCTCGATCTCGATCAGCAGCGTCGCCAGGCACGCGACCTGCTCCGTGGCGCCCGGGCGGGCGATCCCGATGCGCTGGCCCGGCTGCACCGCCACTGGCATCGTGCCGACCGGCCGGCCGTGCTGGCCGATGCGCTTCACGTCATCGCCCGCGAGCTGGGGCTCGCCTCCTGGCCGAAGCTCAAGGCCCATATCGCAGCGCTCGATGCGGCCGGCGCC
Source organism: Tistrella mobilis (assembly GCF_039634785.1). NCBI lineage: Bacteria > Pseudomonadati > Pseudomonadota > Alphaproteobacteria > Geminicoccales > Geminicoccaceae > Tistrella > Tistrella mobilis. The sequence continues at coordinate 120,213 of NZ_JBBIAB010000010.1, forward strand.
GCCATCGCCGGCGCGCAGCCCGTGGCGGATGAAGCCCCGGGCACCCTTCATCTGCGCTGCGGCAGCGACATTCGCGACGGCCTGCGCCTCGCCGGCTTTACCGGTGATTTCCTGGAAGTCTCGGACCCGATCTGCCACGGTCCCGTAGCCGAGGGCGACGACATCATCGGGGTCCGCGCCCGCTTCATCGCCGGCAGCTATCAGAGCCTCCCCGGGCTGACCGTGGCTGCCGTCACCGACAAGCTCACCCGCGAGGCCGAGGGGCTCGCCGCAGCCGCAGGCGGCACCAGGCCCGTGGTGCTCTGGATGGAGCATGACCCTTATGACCAGCTGATCCTGGCCCGATGCCTTGCCGCCTTCGCGGCAGCCGGCCGCTGCGAGGGGCTGCAGCTGATCCTGCGCGACGGCTTCCCCGGCCGGGCGCGCTTCATCGGCCTCGGCCAGTTGCCGCCGCCGGCGCTGCGCCTGCTTTGGGCTGAGCGTCTGCCGGTCACCCGCGACATGCTCGGGCTCGGCCAGGCGGTCTGGGCGGCCCTGCGCCGGCCCGATCCGCGCGATCTGGCGACGCTTGCGGCCGGCGGGACCCCCGCCCTGCCGCAGATGGCCCCGGCACTGCGCCGGTATCTGGCCGAACTGCCTGGGCTCGGTGACGGCCTGTCGCTGACCGAACGCCTGACGCTGGAGATGATCGCCGCGGCCCCGGACGCGCCGCCGACCACCGGCCGGCTGTTCGGCCGGCTGATGCGCGAGACCGACCCTCTGCCCTGGCTGGGCGACGCCATGTATCTCGCGATCCTGCACCAGATGACGCAGGCCGGCGATCCGGCGATCTGCCTGATCGATGCCCCGGATGGCGATCCCTATCGGGCGACCGTCGCGTTGACCGACGCCGGGCGCGCGGTGCTTGCAGGCCGGCGCGATGCCCTCGGCCTCGCCCCGCCGCCGCGCCAGCTGGGCGGCGTACAGATCGACCCCGCCGCCCGCCACTGGCGCTGGGACCGCGAGGCGGAGTGCGTCGTAGAAGCCGGCCCCGCCATCGGCTGACGGTCGGATGCCCGACAGAAAAACGGCCCCGCGCATCACGCGCGGGGCCGCCAGACATTCCTGATCGTTGCGGATGAACGCGCGGATCAATAATAGGCGTACTTGCCGTTGCTCCACTTATAGACCACGTAGCCGGGGGCAGCCACGTCGCCCTTGGCGTCGAAGCTGATATTGCCCAGCACGGTGTCGAACTTCATCGAGTGGAGGTTCTTGTTCACCGGCTCGAAGTCGACCGACTTGGCGGCATTGGCCGCCTGGGCCCAGGCCTGGACCGCACCATAGGTGTAGAGGGTGTAGCCCTCGGGGTCGAAGCCCGATTCCTGGAACTTCGCCACAACCGGGGCCGCCGCCTCGTTCAGCTTCGGATCCGGGCTGAAGGTCATCAGCGCGCCCTCGCCGGCCGGGCCGGTGATCGACCACCATTCCTCGGTGACCATGGCGTCGCCCGACATCAGCACCGCGTTCAGGCCGGCTTCCTTGGCCTGGCGCTGGATCAGCGCCGATTCGGTGTGATAGCCGCCGACATAGATCAGGTCGATGCCTTCGTTCTTCATCTTGGTGACGAGGGCCGAATAGTCCTTTTCGCCGGCGGTATAGGCCTCATACATGGCCTCCTGCACGCCCAGCTTGTTCAGATTCTTCTTGGTCTCGTCCGCCAGACCCTGACCATAGGTGGTCTTGTCGTGCAGGATCGCGACCTTCTTGCCCTTGAAATGCTCGTTGATGAAGGCGGCCGCCACCTCACCCTGCTGGTCGTCGCGACCGCAGGTGCGGAACACGCCCGAGAGGCCGCGTTCAGTCAGCTGCGGGTTGGTGGAGCCCGGCGAGATCTGGACGATGCCCTCGTCATTGTAGATGTCCGACGCCGGGATCGACGACGACGAGCACCAGTGGCCGGCGACGAAGACCACGCCGTCCGACACCAGCTTGTTGGCCAGCGACACGGCCTGCTTCGGATCGCAGGCATCGTCGCCCACCACCAGACGCAGCTGCTCGCCATTCACGCCGCCGGCGGCGTTGATGTCCTTCACCGCCATTTCGGCGCCGTTGCGCATCTGGGTGCCGATGACGGCGTACTGGCCGGTCATCGGGCCCGCAACCGAGATCACGATCTCGGCCTGCGCCGCACCGGCCAGCGCCAGCGTCGCCACGGCGCCGAGCAGCGCCCCCTTGAGACCGCGATTGATCGAAGTCCTGGTCATGGTCTGGTCGTCTCCCTGTTGACCCGTGCCGACGGGCGATCACGCCCGCTCCCCCGGCACGGAAACCCATCTCAATCGTCCTGGGCGCCACCGCCCGGGCCTCAACCGCCCTGAGCCAGGGGCCGAGCCGGTTTCAGCCGGCAGCCCCACCCTTCTCGCGCCAGCCGAAAATCCCGGCGCGCTCATAGGCCCATGGATACTGCTTCACCATCATCATCGCGTTATACGCACGATAGACGATCATCGCGATCGCGACGAGCACCACCGCATCCACCACATAACCGGTGAAGGATATCAGCTCACCGTCATAGAGCGCGTATTTCAGGAACCGCGACGCCGCGGCCAGCAGCATGCCATAGGGCACGGCATGCCAGACCGGCCGCCAGGTCATGGCCAACGCGCGGCCGGTCATGTAGGCGCAGAAGCCCATCAGCGCCAGCGTCACGCCGATGAAGACCGGCAGGCTGCTTCCGATCACGGCTTCCATGAACCGTTCCCCCCATCGATAGCGCGCATCAATGCCCGCCCTCCAGATAGGCCCGCCGCACTTCCGGATCGGCCAGAAGTGCCTGGCCGGTGCCCGAGGTGACGATCTGGCCGGTGGCCATCACATAGCCGCGATGGGCCAGTTTCAGCGCATGGAAGGCGTTCTGTTCCACCAGGAAGATGGTGATCTTCTCAGAGGTGTTGATCTCGCGGATGATCGAAAAGATCTGCTTCACCACCAGCGGTGCCAGCCCCAGCGACGGCTCGTCGAGCAGCAGCAGCCGCGGCCGGCTCATCAGCGCCCGGCCGATCGCCAGCATCTGCTGTTCACCGCCCGACAGCGTGCCGCCGCGCTGATTGCGCCGCTCCTTCAGCCGCGGGAACAGGTCAAAGACCCGCTCCAGATCCTGCGCGAAATATTTGGGATCGGTGGTCACCGCCCCCAGCTGCAGGTTCTCGATCACCGACATGCGCGGGAAGACCCGCCGGCCCTCGGGCGACTGGGCAATGCCCATGCGCACGATCTGGTGGGTGTCGAGCCCGGTGATGTCCTGGCCGTCGAAGACGATCCGGCCGGATCGCGCCCGCGGATTGCCGCAGATGCTCATCAGCAGGGTCGACTTGCCGGCGCCATTGGCGCCGATCAGCGACACGATCTCCCCCTCGGCCACCGACATCGACACGCCCTTCAGCGCCTGGATGTTGCCGTAGAAGGTTTCCAGCCCAGAAATCTCCAGCATCACTGCGCCTCCGGGCTGATGCCGAGATCGGCTGCGACCTCGGGCGGCAGCTCGTCATCCTCTTCCTCGCCCAGATAGGCGCGGATGACGGCGGGGTCGTTGCGCACCGCTTCCGGCAGGCCGTCGGAAATCTTGCGGCCGTAATCCAGCACCACGACGTGGTCGGAAATGGTCATCACCACGCTCATGTCGTGTTCGATCAGCAGCAGCCCCACCCCGTCGCGGTCGCGGATCGAGAGCAACAGATCGTTGAGTTCCAGCGATTCCCGCGGGTTGAGCCCCGCCGCCGGCTCGTCCAGGCACAGCACCGCCGGACGGGTGCACATGGCACGGGCAATCTCCAGCCGGCGCTGATGGCCATAGGGCAGCTCGCTCGCCAGCCGGTCGGCATGGTCCATCAACTCCACCCGGCGCAGCCAGTCGACCGCCAGCTCAAGCGCTTCGGTCTCGACCTTGCGATAGGATGGCAGGCCGAACAGGCCGGCGATGGAGAAGGCGGAGGCGCGCATCAGCAGGTTGTGCTGGGCGACCAGCAGATTCTCGAGCACCGACAGGCTCGGGAACAGCCGGATGTTCTGGAAGGTGCGCGCCACACCGGCGCGGGCGATGCGGAAGCCGTCCATCCGCTCCAGCTTGCGGGCACCTTCCGCGGTGTGCAGCGTCAGCGCCCCCGCCGTCGGCCGGTAGAAACCGGTCAGGCAGTTGAACACCGTGGTCTTGCCGGCGCCGTTCGGGCCGATGATCGCGGTGATCTCGCCCTTGGCGGCGGTGAAGCTCAGATCGTTCACGGCGGTCAGCCCGCCGAAACGCATGGTCAGGTGCTCGACCTCGAGCAGCGGCGCCGGGGCGGTGGTCGCGCGGGGCGCCGCGGTTGCGGTCGTCGTCATCCGATGGATCCTCCCCGCCTCATCCGTCGCGCCCATTGAGGCCCAGCCTGGACCTCAATCGCGAGAGCTGCATGGTCGGCTCGCGGAAGGCGAGCAGGCCGCGCGGCCGCCAGATCATGATCAGCACCATGGCGAGGCCGAAGAACAGCATGCGGAACTGCTGCAGATCACGGGCGAGTTCCGGCAGCAGGATCAGCAGGATGGCGGCCAGAACCACGCCGACCTGGCTGCCCATGCCGCCCAGCACCACGATCGCCAGGATCACGGCACTTTCGGTGAAGACGAAGCTCTCGGGGCTGATGAAGCCCTGGCGGGTGGCGAAGAAGGCGCCGGCGAAGCCGCCGAAGGTGGCCCCCAGCGCGAAGGCCGAGAGCTTCACATTGGTGGGATTGATGCCCAGCGACCGGCAGGCGATCTCGTCCTCGCGCAGGGCCTCCCAGGCGCGGCCGATCGGCAGCTTGCGCATGCGCAGCACCACCAGATTGGTGATCAGCGCCAGTGCCAGGATCAGGTAGTAGAGGAACACCACCCGGTGTTCCGAGGAATAGGAGAGCCCGAACAGCTCGTGGAAGGCGGTCTCGCCCTCGCCGGCATTGCGGGTGAACTCGAACCCGAAAAAGCTCGGCCGCGGAATGCTGGCGATGCCGTTGGGGCCGCCGGTGAACCAGCTCCAGTTCAGCAGCACCACGCGGATGATCTCGCCGAACCCCAGCGTCACGATCGCCAGATAGTCGCCGCGCAGACGCAGCACCGGATAGCCGAGCGCGATGCCGAACGAGGCGGCGAACAGCCCGGCCAGCGGCAGGCAGGCCCAGAAGGACCAGCCGAAATAGGCGTTGAGCAGCGCATAGGAATAGGCGCCGACCGCATAGAAGGCGACATAGCCGAGGTCGAGCAGACCCGCCAGGCCGACCACGATGTTGAGCCCCCAGCCCAGCATCACATAGATCAGCACCAGGGTGGCGAGGTCGACCGAGGTGCGGTCCATGAACGGCATCAGCGGCAGGATGATCGCCACGACGATACCGCCCCAGCCGATGCCCTTCAGATATTTCGCCACACCCTGGCCGGCATGGGTGCCGGTGCGGGCGCCGCCATGGGCCGGACCGCGGACCCGGGCCCAGGTGGTGATGGCCAGCCGGCCGAAGAACACCGCGACGACCGCGATGATCAGCCAGTCCCAGCGCGGTTCCACCACCACGACCGGGCCTTCGGCGACGGTCTTGAGGCCCAGCATCGGCAGGGCCAGGATGAAGGCGACGAAGGCGGCGAGACCCGCATCCTTGATCGCCGCGCCGACGGGGTTGGGCCGGCCGGCGGCAGGGGTTCCGGTGGTGGTCGCCATCAGACCTTCTCCACCTCAGGCTGGCCGAGCAGGCCGGTGGGCCGGAAGATCAGCACCGCGACCAGGATCGAGAAGGCCGCCACATCCTTGTATTCGGCCGAGAAATAGCCGGACCAGAAGGCCTCGATCAGCCCCAGCAGCAGCCCGCCCAGCATGGCGCCGGGCAGCGAACCGATGCCGCCCAGCACGGCCGCGGTGAAGGCCTTCAGCCCGGCCAGGAAGCCGATGAAGAAGTCGATCACGCCGTAATAGAGCGTGACCATCAGCCCGGCCACCGCGGCAAGGGCCGCACCCATCACGAAGGTCAGCGCCACCGTCCGGTTGACGTCGATGCCGAGCAGCGAGGCCATCTTCATATCCTGCTCGCAGGCGCGCTGGGCCCGGCCGAGCGGCGTCTGCTTGATCACCAGGGTGAAGGCGGTCATCGCCGCCACCGTGGTCAGCACGATCAGGATCTGGATGTACGAGATGGTGACGGCGTTGTCGCCGAAGCCGTGGATGCTGATCCCGCCCGAGATCACCGGCTGCAGCGCCTTGGTGCGCGCGCCTTGCACGATCTGGACATAATTCTGCAGGAAGATCGACATGCCGATGGCCGAGATCAGCGGCGCCAGGCGGAAGGATCCGCGCAGCGGCCGATAGGCCACGCGCTCGATCGTCCAGCCATAGGCGGCGGTGAAGGCCATCGCGATCAACAGCACCATCAGCAGGGCCAGCGGCACATAGGTAATGCCGGCCATGCCGAGCACCGAGAAGGCGATCAGCGAGATGAAGGCACCGATCATGTACACCTCGCCATGGGCGAAGTTGATCATGCCGATGATGCCGTACACCATCGTGTAGCCGATGGCGATCAGGCCATAGATGCCGCCGAGCGTGAGCCCGTTGACCAACTGCTGAAGAAAGTAGTCCATGACCCCCCGATACGGTCTTGGTCACGGCCGTCATGACGCGCAGCCCCTGACATCGTCATCCCGTCTGCCCGGCTGGTCGCCTCCGTCGGACACACACGCCCTGCAACCGGCATCCCCTCTCCCCTGAGAGAATGGCCCTGTGCTTCCGGCAGGTCTCTGACCTGACCCGCCGTCCCGGTCGTGAACGTGGTCCGAACGGATGACGCCTTCCCCCTGGTCATCCGTGATCGCCCGTCATGTCCTGCAATCGTCTTGCAGCCCCCGGTGTCGAGGCTTCTCTGCGACCCCCCGGTCGCGGCCTCGATCCCCTGTCATCGATCTGTCGAAAAGAGTAGCCACTGGCCACAGGGTGCGGCAAGCCCCGAATGCCGCTTTCCCGAAGATTTGCGCGCGCGGCACTATCGCATCGCGTTCCTTCCGGGAAACTCGGGAGGCACATGCAACTTCGAACATATTCGCCGGTCTCGTCCACCATCAGTGGACGGCGGATCCGGCCGATCGGCGACCGCGGACCGTCACACGATGATCGAACGGCCGCCGGGGCGCGGAACCGTCGCGGGCGCCGCATCCTGTGCAGGTCGCGCCCCCGCATTCCGGCGGTTGCGGACATAGGCGAGCTTGTCGCGCGCCAGCCGCGCCAACGCCGCCTCGGGCGTGCCGTGGGGCGCCATGAATACCACTTCCTCGCCCGTGGCTGCATCCACGGCCGCCACCCTCAGGAAGCCTGCGGTCGCGGTTATCTCCAGCAGGATATCGGCATCGGCGGCCATGGGCGGGTCCTTCGGCGGATGATCCGGATAATCTGGCCCTGCCCGGCCTGCGACACAAGTCGCACCGACACAAGAACGGCGCCGGAGGAAGTCCTCCGGCGCCGTCGGCTCGAATGCCTGCGGAAAAGGCGGATCAGGCGACCGCAGCCCCCTGGCGGCGGTCGAGGCCGAGCTCGCTCCAGACGGAGAGCAGCGCTTCGACCAGATGGTCCATCATCGCGTCGTCATGGAAGGGGCTGGGCGTGAAGCGCAGCCGTTCGGTACCGCGCGGCACGGTCGGGTAGTTGATCGGCTGGACATAGATGCCGTGCTCGTCCAGCAGCAGGTCGCTGGCCTTCTTGCACGCCACCGGATCCCCCACCATCACCGGCACGATATGGCTGACCGACGGCATCACCGGCAGGCCCGCTTCGGCGAGCAGCCGCTTCAGCCGGGCCGCACGCTCCTGATGGCGGCTGCGCTCGACCGTGCTTTCCTTCAGATGCCGCACGCTCGCGAGCGCACCGCCCGCAATCGCCGGCGGCAGCGAGGTCGAGAAGATGAAGCCCGGCGCATTGCTGCGGATAAAATCGACCGTCGCGGCCGAGGCGGCGACATAGCCGCCGACCACACCGAAGGCCTTGGCGAGGGTGCCCTGGATCAGGTCGATCCGCCCCATCAGCTCCCGCGCTTCGGCGACACCGCCGCCACGCGGGCCGTAGAGGCCCACGGCGTGAACCTCGTCGATATAGGAAAAGGCGCCATGGCGCTCGCAGACATCCAGGATCTCCGCGATCGGCGCGATGTCGCCATCCATCGAATAGACCGATTCGAAGGCCACGATCTTGGGCGCCGCCGGGTCGACCGAGGCGAGCTTCGCCTCAAGATCGGCCGGATCATTGTGCCGGAAGATGTGCCGCGCCGCCCCGGAATGCCGGATGCCGGCGATCATCGAGGCGTGGTTGAGCGCGTCGGAGAACAGATGGCATCCGGGCAGACCACGCGCGAGGGTCGAAAGCGCCGCCTCGTTGGCGTTGTAGCCCGAGGTGAACAGCAGGGCCGCTTCCTTGCCGTGCAGATCGGCGAGCTCGGCTTCCAGCAGCACATGCAGATGGTTGGTGCCCGAAATATTGCGCGTGCCGCCCGCACCGGCGCCCATGTTCCGCACCGCATCCTGCATGGCCGCGAGCACCTTGGGGTGCTGGCCCATGCCCAGATAATCGTTGCTGCACCAGACGACGATGTCGCGGGTCCCCTGGGGACCGTGATGGGTGGCGCGCGGGAAAGCGCCGGCATGGCGTTCGAGATCGGCGAAGACGCGGTAGCGGCCTTCGCGCTTGAGATCAGAGAGCGCGGCCTCGAAAAACGCCTGATAGTCCATCACTAACCTCACAACACGTCGTGACGCGGTCCGCCCGGCGGTTCGTCCGTCGGGCTCGAGACCCACGTGCCGGGAAGGCTTCTCCCGCAGGACCGGTTCCGGTGGGGGACCGGTCGGAACGGGGCGCTTCCTCTTGGCTCGGACACGTCACGCACCCGAACCGGCGTATCGGCCAGAGACCGGCAGTGCGGCCTGAAACCGGCGTCGCCCGAGGCGTGACATGTTCATGCCACAAAGATAGGCCGACAGCCTACGCGACACAACGACGCGCCGCGGATGGACGCCCGGAAATTCAGGCGTCGACCGGCTCTGCCGCACCCGATCCGCCCTCGTCACCCGCGACTGCGAGGCGGTAGCGCTCGGTGGTGCGATCAACCCGGCGGGCCAGCTCGCGCATGATCTCCACCGCCATCTGCGGCACCTGCGCGATCAACTGGAAGAACAGTTCCTTGGAAATCCGGAGCGCGATGACCGGGGTTGCCGCCACCACAGTCGCGGTCCGGGGCACATCGCACAGAATGGCGATTTCGCCGACCACGTCGTTGCGGCCCAGATCGGCCACTTTCAACGGGCCGCGCGGGGTTGCGACCTGCACCTCGGCCGAGCCCTCGACGATGATGAACACCGCATCACCGACATCGCCCTCGGCAAACACCCGGTCGCCCGGATCGAAGGTCAGCCGCTCGCTGGTGAAGGCGACGAGCTTGAGCTTGGCCGGCTCGATGTTGGCGAACATCGGCACATTGCGCAGCACTTCGACATCGCGAATCAGGCTCACCGTCGCCTCCTGCCCCTTGGCAGCCGGATCATCGCCGGCGCCCATTCCCCTTGCATGCATCCCACGGGACGCATTCCCCGATCGCGCACCATCAGCCCTCGGACGTCAGGCGGCGGAAGGCGCTGCCTTCCTGATCGATCTCGTCCGGCGTGCCGGTTTGTGCAACCCGCCCGCCCTGCATCACGACCACACGGTCGAAACTCCGCGCCAGCGCCGGGCGCTGCAGCGACCACACGATGCAATGCCCGGCCATCGCCTCGCGCAGGCGCTCCACCAGGTCCACCTGCTCCAGCGTGTCGACGGCGGAGGTCGCCTCCGACAGGACCAGCAGATCCGGCCGCTTGAGCAGCGCCCGCGCGATCGCCGCCTTCTGGCGCTGTGCGTTCGACAGCCTGGAACCGCCGGAGCCCACCTGGAAGGCCAGCCCCGCCGCCATCACCACGTCGCGCAGCTCCGCCTCGTCGATCACCTGGGCGAGCTTCTGCCCCACCTTGCCGCGCGCCTGGGCCTGGCCGTGGACGATGCGCCCGAACAGGATGTTGTCCTGGATGGAACTGCGGGCATGATAGCGCGTCCGGTCGAAGAACTCGATCCGTGCCTTGAGGTCGCCGGGTCCGTGTTCCATCAGGCGCTTGCGCGCAACCAGGATCCGCTCCCGCACCCGATCGTCGAGCACGTCCAGCCGGTGACGGGCGGGGATCAGCTGCAGGGCCAGCCCCACCAGGCGACGACGTTCCTGGGCGTCGAGTGCGCCCACGCCCTCGCGCTCGATGCGGTTCAGCAGCGTCTGATACCCCGGCAGATCTTCCGACGAGATGAAGCTGTACTGCTCGAAGAACTCATGGTCGGGCGGCAGGTCGGCGAAGAGTTCGATCATCGTGGCAGCGATACGCCGGCCGGCCTCGACCAGATCTGCATCCAGCGAACCATCGGTCAGCACCTCTTCGACGAAGGGATGCTCGACCAGCGCCTCCAGCTCTTCACCATCGCCGCGCGGGGCGCCGAACAGCAGGTTTTCGGCGACACTGGCGTTGTCGTTCCAGCGCTCCACCTCGAAGGGTTCGACCAGCTTGCCCAACCCTTCCGCGCCGAGGGCGCTGTGGAATTTCTCGCGGCCTTCCAGCACCCGGGCCGCCCGCTCTGGCTCCGCCTTCGGATCGATCCGGCCGCGCAGGCCCAGTGCGAAGACGTCGTCGTCCAGCCGCACGATCTTCAGGGCCTCGATCATCCGGCGTTCAACCGCCTCGATCCCCTCGCCGCCGACCGCTTCGTAATCGATCCAGTCGGCATTGATGTCCCATTCGCAATTGCCCGAGCGCCGTGCCTCGTTCAGGTCCCGCTCCCACAGCCGCTTCGCCTCTCCGTCCAGCTCGCGCGCGATGACCGGGCGATGCTTCAGACCGTAGAGCAGGTTGTCGGCCAGGGCGCCGTTGAAGAACACGGTCGAGGCGCCGACGAAGGCGATCCGCCGCCCGACCACCGCATCGGGCAGGCCGGCCAGATCCTGGCCGCCGATCGTCACCCGTCCCGATTGCGGGTCGGCCAGACGCGCCAGGATCAGCGCCAGTTCGTGCTTACCGCTGCCAGCGCCGCCGACCACGGCGGTATGGGCATCGAGCGGCAGATGCAGGCTCACCCCTTCCAGCAGCTGGATTTCGCCCTCGTCGGCCAGGCTGACGCCCGAGAGGACGATCTCCCCCGTGAAGGGCTCGATCTTGGGCGGATCCGACAGAAGACGGTCGGGATCGATCATGCCGGCGGGCTCGAACTGGGCCACGACCTGCTCATACTTGATCCGCGCGTCTTCCTTCATCTGATAATAGGCGAGCAGTTCCTTCCACGGCGAATACAGCTCCTTATAGGCGCTGATCACCGCCACCAGCGCACCGATCGACAGCTGCCCCTTGATCACCAGATAGCCGCCGATGGTGAAGAAAAAGAACGGACCAAGCTGCGAAATGAAATTGTTCAGGAACTTGATAAAGAACTTGCGGATATAGATTTCGTAACGAACCCAGAACACGCCGTTCATGCGGTTCGCGAAATCCGCCAGCTCATAGGCCGCCGTATCGTTCGATCGAATTTCCTGAATACCGGTAATCGTCTCGCCGATCCGGTCAGAGACCTTGCGCATCAGCCGCACCCGGGTCTTGCCCAGGTTGTTGACCTTGCGCTGCAGCTTCGGGATCAGATAGATCTGGATCGGATAGAGCGAGATCGCCGCCAGCCCCATCAACGGGTCCTGCACGAACAGGAAGGCCAGAATGGTCAGCAGCGTGCCGCCCTGATAGGCGGGGGTTGCGATCGCCTCGGCGATGTAGCCGCCAAGCGGCTCCACCTCGCTGGTGATCATCGGAATGGTCTCACCGGCGCTGGTCCGGCGGAAATGCGGCAGCGGGAAGCGCAGCACCCGCATGAACAGGTCATAGCGCAGCCGCCGGAGCATGCGCTCGCCCAAGAGGCCCTTGTAGACGTTGATGACGTATTTGAAGGCCTGGTTGACGATGACCAACAGCAGGAAGATGGCGCAGAGTGCGAACAGATATTCCAGCTGATCGAATTCAAACCCGAAATAGGTCTTCGGGAAATCGCTGCCCTGGATCGCCTTGTTCAGGATGACCTTGGGCAGGTCCAGAAAGATATAGAGGAAGGGGAAGGATGCGACGGTGAGGATCAGAAGGATGATCTGATGTCGCAGACTATGGCGAACGATATAGCGGAACAGCGAATGTTCCATCGATACGCACCCCTTCTTGTTCTTCTTGTCCGCCCCCACGAAGGCCGGAATCGCCCCATCCCGGCAGCCGCCCCTCCGGCCGCCGATCAGCCTAAGCGCAGCGCAGGCCGGCCGCAAGTCCGACGGTCGGAAGGCGGCCGGGGGCAGTGCCCGGATATGTCGTCCGTTCAGCCCCCTCCCCCTAATTCCGGTCCCCCTGTTCAAGGCCCCCTGTTCGGGCGCCCCCCGTTCCGATGGTTGTGGGGGCCGAGACCGCAATGCCATCGTCGCGTCAAGGACGGGTTAACCATAGTCCGTAAACACGGCCCGGCATCGCCGGGGCCGGTGCATCACGACGCGATACGATCAGGGGCTAGAGGCCATGCAGATTTCTCTCCGGTTCCGGGGCACGGCCTCGGTCGCCGCGCTCGCGGTTGCGCTTTCATCCACCGTGGCATCCACCGGGGCCGTCGCCCAGGCGATCATCGACAACGGCACGGTGCAGCTCGGCATAAATCCCGAAGGCAATCTCGTCGTCCCGGGCTCTGCATCCACGCCGATCGGCCTGACCTATCTTCCCGAGAAGAACACCAGCGGCAGCTTCGGTGAAGCGCTGGGGCCCGGCTGCGCCTGCGAAGGCTGGGGCATCGCCGATATCGGCACCACCCTGTTCGGCAAGGCCGGCGAAAGCTTCGGCACCGCCAATATCGACGCTGCCAGTGTCGACCTGACCGTCAGCGGCACCGGCACCCATGCGACATCAACAGGCAGCGCCGCCCGATCGGTGGTGAATGTGGTCGAGCCGGGCGCCGATGGCCGGGTGCTGCAGGTGATCCATGATTTCAAGCCGATCGACGGCGTGAAGAACCTGTATCAGGTCGACGTCACGGTGAAGAACATCTCGGCCTCGGCGGCAGGCGAGGTTGCGAAGCTGATCTATCGCCGTGCCATGGACTGGGATATTCCGCCCACCCAGTTCTCCGAGGTCGTCACCATTCAGGGCTGGCCGGCGACCAAGCTGATCGCCGTCAGCAATAACGGCTTCGCCGACGGCAATCCCAACACGCCGCAGGGCGCGATCCCGGCGACGGGCACGGTCGCCAACGGCAACTTCACCAATGGCGGCCCGTCCGACCATGGGGCGGTGTTCGACTTCGATTTCGGCAAGCTGCCGGTCGGCGAAGAGGTCACGTTCACCATCTATTACGGGGCGGCCGGCAACGAGGCCCAGGCGCTGGCGGCGCTCAAGGCGGTCGGTGCCGAGATCTATTCGCTCGGCAAACCCTCGGACGGCCCTGAAAGCGACGCCGATGCCGGCACACCCAACACCTTCATCTTCGCCTTCGCGGGCGTCGGCGGCACGCCGATCGGTGGCGGCGGTGGCGGCAGCGGCGGGTTGACCATTCCCTATGCCAACGCCTTCCGGCAGATGGCCTTCGCCATGGCGCGCGAACATATGCGCCTGGTCTCGCAGCGTCTGACCGGCCTCTCGCATGGCGGTGAAGGCACCGACGTGTTCTGGGGCGGGCGTTCGGGCATGATCACCGCCCTCACCGCCCCGCTCGCCCAGCTGGTCTCGGCTGAAGAGGATGGCGGCATCCAGCTGGCCCAGCTGGCCCAGAATGCGGCCGCAGCGCCCGCCGGCAACACGGCCCAGGCACGCGACATGGGCGGTGTCGAAGGTCTGCGCGCCTATGTCACCGCCTCATACTCCGTGGGCGAGATCGACGGCACCCGGGCCAGCGGTGTCACGGTCGATTACGACGCCATCAACCTGGTCGGCGGGGTCGATTACGAGGTGCTGCGCGACGAGGGCGGTTTCGACAGCCTGCTGTTCGGTGCCGGTTTCGGCTATGGCGATTATGACGGCGAGATCGACAGCACCCGCACCCGCATCGACACCCGCGGCTATACCGCCATGCTCTACGGCTCGGCGACCTTCGCGAAATCGGCCTATGCCGATCTGACCCTCGCCCATAGCTGGCTGGATTACGACTATCGCCGCGACACCGGCACCGGCGACGTCACCGCTACGCCGGATGGCCGGGAATGGGGCGGCACGCTGCGGGTCGGCTATGACTTCCGGCCCCGCATCAGCCGCTTTTCCCCCACCCGCTGGGTGTTCGGGCCTTTCGTCCAGGGCCAGTATCTGAAGGCCGATATCGACGGCTTCACCGAACGGGGCACCGGCGGCGTCACCTTCGAAGATCAGAACGCAAAGTCGGTCACCTCGCAGCTTGGCATGCATGCCTCGGTGATGCGGTCGATGGATTGGGGCGCCCTGATCTTCTCGGGCCGCATGGCCTGGGAACATGAATACGAGGACGGCGCCGACGCCGTCACCCTGTCGAGCGGCACGGCGCCCATCGACAAGGTCGATCCCGACTACGCCCGGCTGGAATTCGGCGTCACCGCGCTGATCGGCAACGACGTCGCGCTGACCGCCGACTATGCGACGCTCGCCGGCGACAAGTACCGGACCGAACATACCGGTCGGCTGCGCCTGCGCATCGGCTTCTGAGATCGTGGCATTGCGGGCGTGGGGGCGTCGCGACGGCGGGCCTCAGCGGCGGCCGGGCAGGCGCAGCCCGGCCCCGCCGCGCTCGCGCATCACATCCTCGCGGAAGGCATGCAGTTCGGCCGGGCGGCCGCCGGTCTCGTTGGTCATCCGGCCGGTCGGCTCCACCAGCCCCGCCTGCAACACCAGCCGCCGGAAGTTCTGCTTGTGCAGCCCGCGCCCGGCCAGGGCTTCCACCGCCGTCTGCAACCCGGTCAGGGTGAAGGCGGGGGGCATCAGCTCGAAGACCAGCGGGCGGTAGGCGAGCTTGCCGCGGATGCGACCGATGGCGGTCGCCAGGATGCGGCGATGGTCGAAGGCCATCGCCCGCCCCATGCTCCACCCCTTGGCCGGCACGCCGCCGTCACTGCCCCCGCCGGGGGCTGCGGCGACGCCGAAGCTGCGGTCCCGCACCGCTTCGGCCACCAGGCCCGCCTCGTAGAGCAGCTCATAGCGCTCCAGCACCATTTCGTCATGCCAGTCGGCCGCCTCGCCGGCGCCGGCACCGAAGGCCAGATCGACCCTTGCCCGCCGCCGCACCCGCTCGGCCGAGGCCGCCGCGGCGACCCAGGCTTCCAGCTTCGGCCGGATGACATCCCGCACCACGGGCGGTATGCCGGCCCGGCGATCCTCCCACGGCAACAGGTCGTACCAGGATCGCCAGCCCGCCTCGGTATCGGCCGGCGGCACTGCCTCGCGGACCAGGGCCAGATAGCCGATCGACACGATCCGCGGCCCCCCCTGCCATTCCCGCGGGTCACGGCCGCGATCGGCGAAGGTGTAAAGCTGTTCCACATAGCCGAGCGGCAGCCGGGTCTGCGCCGTCACCCAGGCGCGCAGACCGCTTTCCAGCGTCCGGTGCGCCTCGGGCCGGAACGGGCCGGCCGGCAGGGCGTCGCCTTCGTCGCCATGCACCACCAGAATGCGCGGGTCATCATCGGTGACCGCCACGATGGCGGCGGCAAGCCCGACCACCACACCGCCCTCGCCCGGGCCACGCACGGTGGACTGGACGTGATGTTCGACCGGCGGCGGAAGGTCGGAACCCGTCATGGGGGGATGCCTCGCGCCGGTCAGCCGTGCGGAACCCAGGGGGCCAGCAGATCCATGCGATCATAATCGGCAAAGCCGTTCTGCCGGATGACCACGGTGACCCGTTCGATATAGTCCCCGCCCAGTTCGGAGTACCGGGTCAGGTGACGCAGCAGCAGGCCGCCATCCAGCTGTTCGCCCATGCGACGCATCATCTGACGCTCGGCCCGGAACTCGGCATAGGCGGGATGGCTGTTCAGGGTGCGGACATAGTCGATGACCGATTCGACGATCGTCTCGTAGGGCTTCACCACGAACAGCGCATCGTCCCAGGTCATCACGCCGAACAGCGCATTGCCTTCCCGCGCCGACCGGGACGTGCCCCAGCCGGATTCAAGGGCCGCCTGCCCCAGCGCCAGCGAGGTGGGAATGGCGTCGACGCGGGCCAGCAGGTCGTCCAGATCGGTGGCCTTGCCGCGATAGAAGCGGGCGATCTGGGCGATCCAGGCCTGGTCGCGCGGGCTGGGGGTGATGCCCGCCCGCACATCGCGCAGAATGGCCTGAAGCCGGGCCCGTTCGCCCAGCACGGCATTGTTGACCGCAACGATTGCCGGCAGCACCGTGCCCAGGAACCGGGATTTGCGCTCATCGCCCATGGCGGCGTCGATGTCGCCCGGCAGCCGGATCGGCGGAAGCGTGCTCGTCCGCGACCGGGCGGTCGGAAGCGGCGTCACGACCGGCCGGGGCGTGCTCAGCACCGCGACATCCAGCCCGCCCTCTTCCACCGCCCAGGGCATGGTCACCAGGGGTGTGCGTGGGGGCAGATGGCGGATCAGATCAGACGCAGCCGCAGCCTGGCCGTCGGTCAGCCCCGCCGACACGGCCATGCCGAGCGCGCAGGCCAGCAGGCGAGCACGGCATCCGGTCGCGATCGGAGGGCTGTGGCGATATCCCGTCATGTCCAGATGGATAGCCGAGCCGACCAACCGGGTCCAGAGGAAAGCGCCGTCATCCGGCAGCCTCCCCCCGGGGCCGGGGGGCAGGCTGTGCTGTGCGGTTCAGCTCACCGGCCCCCAGGGGCCGGTCCCGACCCGGCAGGCGGTGACATAGTCGGTGTCGGTCTTCGTCCCCTCCAGCACGGTGGCGCGCAGGTCGCGGCAGAAGCGCACCCCCCTTGTGCCGCGCTCCCGGCCCGGCGTCACCAGCATCAGCGTGCCGTCGGCCAGGGTCCATCTTGCCGTCTGTGCCGGCGCCGCCTCGTTCAGAACCACCGTCAGGCAGCGCCGATCCTGTTCGGAGAGATGACTGTCCAGGTTGTCACCGAAGATGCCCGTCGCGGCGGGTTCGACCGCGGCCGAGGCTGCGCACATGCCGGTGTGGGCGTCGTCGGCCCGGGCCGGGTGGGCATCCAGCGCCATCGGCAGCATGACAGAGATGACGAGAGAAAAGGTAATCGACCATCGGGGGGAACGGTACATCACTTATACCAGTCTCAGTTGTCGCGCCCCCCCCGAACAAGGGGGAGTGTCATCAAGCTGCAGCATGACGGCTCGAAGGTCGAGCGAAAACGTCCCCAACCGATCACCTGAAGAAGGCGGATCACCGGGCCAATGGCAGCTCCACCGCCATGCGGAGACCGCCTTCCTTGCGATTCTCCGCCCGGATCAATCCGCCGGCCGCCTCGATATTGCGACGGACGATCCACAACCCGATGCCGAAATTGCCGGCACCCGGCATGCGCTGGCTGTCGTCGCGGATCGAGACATAGCGTTCGAAGATCCGCTCCAGATCGCCCGGCGGCACGCCCGGGCCCTGATCATCGACCAGCACCCGCACGCGGCCCTCGGTGACGGTCGCCGTCACGACGACTTCGGTGCCGGGTTTCGTGAAGCTGAGCGCGTTGTCGAGCAGGTTCTGCATGACCGTCTCGATCATGTCGGCCCCCACCCTGACCGGGATGTTGCGATCGATCCGGCCGACCACCCGGCGGTCGCCGGTGGTGCGGGCATTCTCCTGATACTCGTCGACGATGTCTTCCAGCAGGGCGGAGAGGTTCAGCGGCGTGCGCGGCGGGTTGAGCAGGTCGGCCACGGTCTCCTCGATCCGGCGCGCGGCATTGACCAGCACGTCGAGCCGCTGCACCGACCGCTCGATCAGGTCGAGCGAGCGGCGGCCGCGCAGATCATCGGCGGGAACCGAGCGCTTCAGCGGCTCGATGCTCTGGGAGATGACGGCGATCGGGGTCTTGAAGGCGTGGGCGTTCTCTTCGGCCGTGCGGCGCATGGTCTCGGCGGTGCCACGCAGATCGCGCACCATGTCGTCGAAAGACCGGGCCACGTCGTTCAGCTCCGGCACCCGGTTCATTTCCGAGAAGGAGCGCTGGGTGCCCGGGTCCTTGCGGATCCGGCGGGCGACGCCGGCAAAGCCGCGGATATTGCGCCAGACACTGGTGAACAGCCACAGCACGACCAGCGCCAGGGTCAGATAGACCGCACCGGCGAAGCGGACTTCCGGCATCTGCCAATAGGGCCGGGCCAGGCTCTGCCCCACGATCCCGTCCGTTGCATGGGCGGTGATCACCACCCAGCAGCCCATGGCGGCATCGATCGGGGTCAGAGAGGTCAGAACCTCCACCTGCCCCTTGGGATTGGTGTATTCCACCGCCAGCGGCCGGCCGCCGCCGCAGGTATCCGCCAGCCGGTCCAGAACCCCGGTCTCGATCAGCTCGGCGCGTTCTTCCTGCAGATAATCCACCGGCACGGCGGGGACCGAGGCGATGTAGAAAAACGAATTGCGGTTCGCCTCGTTCGACGGGCGCAGCATCAGCTTGATCGAGACATCGGGCTGCGCCATGCGCTCGATGGTCTGGCGCACGCGCGGCACGGCGGCCGCATCGAATTCCGACAGCAGGGGGACCAGCGCCTGGGCAACAAGATTGCCCTGGCGCTGGACACTGTCGAGAAGCAGGGTCCGCTGCTGACGATCCGCCTCTTCGAACTGGTCGTAGAGGATCATCGGGACGCTGAAGAACACGACCAGAAGAATGCCGAGCTTGACGGCGAAACTGTCGACCGTTCGTCTCAGCGCACGCAGCAGCGTCATCCCGCCGCCGCCCCTCAGTCTTCCGTCGCAGCGGCGTCGGTCGACCGCGGCTGCTCTGCATCCAGCCAGCGATAGCCGAAGCCCGGATAGTTCTCGATCTGGCCGAAATCAGGGTCCAGATCGCGGAACTTCTGCCGGATGCGCTTGATGAAGGTCCGGACGTTGGAGCGATAGCCCTCCGACCCGTCACCGGCCATGAAACCGGCGCCGTGGACAAGGTCGTAGAGGTCGCGATAGCGCACGTCCAGCCCGGCGCGTTCCACCATATGCAGCACCATGCGGAACTCCGTCACGGTGAGCGGCACTTCCTGGCCACGCCAATAGGCCCGGTGGGTTTCGACCTTAAGCTCGATCTCGCCATTGCGCAGCACATCCGACGCGGCGGCCGCATCGGCGGGGGCGCCGGCGGCTTCGCCGGCCTGGCCCTGGGCTGCGGCTTCGGACCGCCGCTTCTGTCCGCCCAGGATCAGTTCGATGCGCCGGCGCAGAATCGAGAAGCTGCGCGACTTTTCGACGAAATCCACCGCACCGCTGGTCAGTGCTGCCTCTTCGTAGATCTGATCCGACAGTACGGTCAGAAAGATCACCGGAATTTCGCACCCGTCCGAGCGCAGGCGGCGCAGCACCTCGATGCCGTTCATCTCGGGCATCTTCCAGTCGAGCAGGATCAGTCCCGGCGCCTCGCCCTCGGCAAGATACGACAGGAAGCCGGGGCCGCTTGGGAAATCGGCCACGGCGAAGCCCGCATCGACCAGATTCTGGGCGATGGATTCCCGGAACAGGTCGTCATCGTCGACGATCGCGACGTGCAGATCATCCACGCCGGTCGTCCCGGCCATGCCGTGTTCAGCTTCGTCCGCCATTCCGGTTCCTTGCTCTGATGTCGGCGAGACAGGCCTTGCGCGCCTTCTCGGTATCCTCTGCGCCACGAATCGCGAGCGTCACCACCCGCAACTCCTGTGACGTGATATCCAGATAGAAAAACAGATCCGCTGCACAAGATCCGGTGCGGTACTGCCATACGGTCGCGGGGGGTTCCTCCGTCACCGAAACCGGCCCGCCCAGCAGGGCGCGCACGCGTTCCGGCGACAGGCCCCGGAGATCGTCGGGCCCGACATCGGGGACGACCGGGATCAGCAGGGCCTGCTGGCTTTCGCCGGCGTCGTCCCGGCTGCCGGAGACCTGCTGTGCCTGGGCCGACGGCGTGCTGTCCGGCTTCGGGGGCGGCGGGGCCGGCTTTTCCTGCGGGGTCAGCAGGGCGCCGTTATGTGTGCCCGCGGCCGCCGCCAGCCGCGGATCGTGCACGGGACCCGGCTGCGCCGTCATGGCCGTTGACGCGACCGGCGCGGGTCTTGGCGCCGCACATGCGGACAACGTAAGAGCAGCCGCAAACACTGCCGCGACTGCTGCGCGGCGCCGTGTCCGGCGCTCGACGGAGGATGCCGTCACCTCAGCCTCTCGATCCAGGAACCTGGTCTCGCCCGACCGGCTCCAATTTTCTGGTTCTCTTTTTTATCGTCCTGGTCGTCGGTCGCGCGCGACGCTGCAACTTGCAGCGCCGACGTGGCCTGTATTCTAGCCGAAGTGCCCGACGATGGAACAGTCAAGGTTGCGGGCTCCGGCGCATTTGCTTTGCAGCGCATGCAATGCAATCGGGGCATCCGTCCCAAAATGCGCCATGCGCATATATTGAAGCCCGTCGTCCGAATACTCGGCACCACGATACAACATGTCACGGCAGCGGTCCGTGACGTAAAACAGCGCCTGTTTGCCACAAGTTTGCCGCGTGCGGCGCCACACGAGATTTCACATAGTGTCGGTCAAGCCGCGACCGCACCCAAGGTCGTCGCGGTCGGAACCGGATCCGCATCCGGGTTCCGCTCAGGAGACTTCACATGGCGACTCTTCGCTACACAGTGTTGCCGGCCGTATCCGCTGCCGCTCTTCTCGCCTTCGTTGCATCGCCGTCCTGGCAGAACGCCACATCGGGCACGCCGTCGACTTTGATCAGTCCCGCAGCCGCGGCGGCGCTGGAGCCGCCGCGCAAGGCGGATATCGTGACCGATGACTCCATGGCGCAGCACGATCCAGCCCTGATGCGCCTGGTGGGGGAGTTGCGCGCGCGCCACGACCTGGACCATCCGGATCCGGCCGCGCCCTCAGCCGCCGACGGCATGCCGGCCGGTTCCGCCGCCGCGGCTGCCGGAACGCCCGTCCATGAAGCTGCGCCCGCCCGGCACGAAGCTGCGCCCGCCCGGACCGCACCCGTCCAGACGGCAACCTCTGCGGCGACGGATGTGCCGGCGTCGGCAACGCCGCGGCCGGCAGCCACCGAACCGGCTGCCGCGGCCGAGCCGGGGTTGGGGGAACGACTTCTCTCCGCCATTGGCGACCTCTTCGACGGTGAGGGTGAGGACCAGCCCCGAACCGCCAACTGACCAGATTGGTTCCCAGGGGGCCGCAAATTTTCCCGTGCCCCCGGGAACGACGAAGACATCCGTCCGGGGTGAAGCCCGTTCCGGTGGCGGGGGCCATGCCGGAAGCGCGGACGGATGCGGCCCCCGCACTCCACGGACCAAGCCAGTGCTGACCGATCCAAAACTTTCGGGTGGAAACCGCATCACCTTCCCGGTGCCGCGGTTTCCACCCGGGCTTTTCGTCGTCGGCTGAGAGCCACACCTGCGTGACAGGGAATTTCTGCCCCATGGCCCTGCCGCCCGCCACGATCCGCCAGGTGCTGCCCGGCCGCAGGGCCGCCCGACTGCGTCTGGTGCCGGCGCCCGTAGAGGGTGGCGGCCCGTCGCGGGCACTGGTCTCGATCAGCTGGAGCACGGCACGCGGGCGCTGGACGCTCTCGGCCGGGATCGCCCTGCGCAACGGCCCGGGGGCTGCCGCCCATCGTGCCCGCGCCTTCCCCGCCCCGCTGATCTGGGCCTTTCTGCGCGTCAGGCTTCGCCCGCGTCGCTGGTGATCCCCTGCCGGGCAGCACCCTGCACCGCCCGGCCTGATGACGGCCGGTGGCCGCCGACATGCGGCTGATCCGGATCCAGCCGCGATGACGGCAGGCGATGCACCGCCCGGTCCCCCGTCGCCCAGACGTCGAACCCGCCGGCAAACAGCCGCGCCACGGCCGGGTCCAGCGCATTCAGCCCGCCCGCATAGGACCCGAAGGCCGGCAGGACCAGACGGTCACGGCCACAGGGGGCGCGTCCGCCGGCAAAGCAGCGCCGCGACAACCGCCGGCCACGGACGCGCAGGATCGCCTTCGGGTGAAAATGGCCGCTGATCTCCAGCCGCTCATCCGCTGCGGCCGCAGCCGCCGCTTCATGACGCAGCGCCACCCCGGACTCCAGCAGCTCGTCCATCACCGTTCCGCCCAGGCTCGCCGCCGCCCCATGGTCGTGATTGCCGGTGATCCAGATCCAGTCATGGACCGCCACCAGCCGCGCCAGGCGCTGCCGATCCAGGAGATCCAGACGGGCCGGCCCGTCCCGGTCATGGAAGCTGTCGCCCAGGCAGAGGATCCGCCGGGGCCCGTAGGTCGCCACCAGATCTTCCAGCCGGATCAGGGTCTCAAGGCTGTCATAGGGCGGCAGCAGCTGCCCCTTGCGGGCGAAGGCCGATCCCTTCTCGAAATGCAGATCCGCCACCAGCATCGTGTCCCGCCGCGGCCAGATCAGCGCGCCCGACGGATCGGCCAGAAAGGACTCGCCGCCAAGCGCGATCGGCAGGGCGGCGGGGCGGGGGGCAGAGATCGGGGTCGCGGGGGGCAGGGTCACGGGCGGTCATCCACGGGTGGCGTCTTCGATCAGGGCGGCGGCTTCGCCCAGCAGGTCGTCATCGGCCTGGCCGGGCACGCTTTCGCGCCCCACCTCCAGCAGCAGCGGCACCGCCAGCGGCGAGACCCTGGCCAGGGGCCGGTGCAGGATGCGGCCCTGCACCGCGACCAGCATGTCGTTCAGCCGGCCGAGATCGGTCAACCCGCCGGCGGCATCGGCCCAGGTCGCCTTCAGCAGCACATGATCGGGCTGATGGCGGCGCAGCACGTCATAGATCAGATCGGAGCTGAACGTCACCTGCCGGCCGGTCTTCTCGCGCCCCGGATGGCGCTGCTCGATCAGCCCCGCGATCACCGCGACATTGCGGAAGGTCCGCCGCAACATGCTCGATTCCGCCATCCAGGCTTCCAGATCCTCGCCCATCATGTCCTGGCCGAACAGGGCATCGATCCGTTCCGGCGCATCCAGGCTCCAGATCGCGATGGCATAGTCGTTGGCGACGAAGCCCATCGGCCGGAAGCCCATCCGCTCCATCCGGCGGGTCAGCAGCATGCCCAGCGTCTGATGGGCATTGCGGCCGGCAAAGCCATAGGCGATCAGGAACCAGCGGCCGCCGCGGGGGAAGGTCTCGACCAGCAGCCCGTCGGCGCCCGGCAGCTCCGACCGCAGCTCCTGCATCGCCAGCCATTCGGCGACCGCCGGCGGCAGCAGGTCGCGATGGGCCGGATCGGCCAGCATCCCCCGCACCCGGCGGGCAAGCGAGGCCGAGATCGGGAAGCGGCCACCGCCATAGGACGGGATCCTGGGGTCGCCGCCGCGGCCGCGGCTGACCAGCACATCGGTTTCGCGCAGCGCCTCGTAGACCAGCAATTCGCCGGCGAAGACGAAGCTGTCGCCCGGCACCAGCCCCTGGACGAACCATTCCTCGATCCGCCCCAGCATCCGGCCGCCCATGCCGCGACCGCCGGGCCTGGTCAGCCGCACGTTCAGCATCGGCATCTCGACGATGGTGCCGACATTCATCCGGTACTGCCGGGCCGCCACCGGCCCCGCCACCCGCCAGCGCCCGGCCTCGTCCTGCTCGATCCGCCGGAAGCGGTCATAGGCCCTGAGCGCATAGCCGCCGGTTGCGACGAAATCGACCACCGCATCGAAACTCGGGCGATCGAGTGCGGCATAGGGCGCGCTGCCGGTCACCTCGGCATAAAGCGCATCGGCATCGAAAGGCGCCATGCAGGCGGTGCCCAGAACATGCTGGGCCAGAACGTCGAGCGCCCCCGGCCGCGGCGGCTCGCCATCCAGCTCTCCCTCGGCGACCGCTTCCAGCGCCGCCCGGCATTCCAGCACCTCGAACCGGTTGGCCGGCACCAGAATGGCCTTCGATGCCAGGTCCAGCCGGTGATTGGCCCGGCCGATGCGCTGCACCAGCCGCGACACGCCCTTGGGCGCGCCGATCTGCATCACCAGATCCACCGCCGCCCAGTCGATGCCCAGATCCAGCGAGGAGGTCGCCACCACCGCCCGCAGCCGGCCTTCGGCCATGGCCGCCTCGACCTTGCGCCGCTGCTCCGCCGCCAGGCTGCCATGGTGCAGCGCGATCGCCAGCCCGTCCTCGTTCAGATGCCAGAGTTCCTGAAAGACCAGTTCGGCCTGGGCGCGGGTGTTCACGAAAACCAGCGTGGTGCCGTGGTCGCGGATCGCCTGATAGACCCCGGCCATGGCATGGCGGGCCAGATGCCCCGCCCAGGGCACCCGCTCGCCTTCGGGGATCAGCAGCGACACCTCCGCCTGCGCCGCCTCGCGCCCACGCACGATCACCGCCCGCGGATCGACCCAGCGCCGCACCGCCTCTTCATCCGCCACCGTCGCCGACAGCCCCACCACGCGCAGCCCCGGCGACAGCGACTTCAACCGGGCGAGCCCCAGCGCCAGCAGATCGCCGCGCTTGGTGCCGGCAATGGCATGGACCTCATCCACGATCACCGTCGCCAGCCGCCCGAAGATCCTGGGCGCATCGGCATAGGACAGCATCAGCGCCAGCGATTCCGGTGTGGTCAGCAGCAGTTCGGGCGGGCTGCGGCGCTGGCGTTCGCGGGTGCGCTGATCGGTGTCGCCGGTGCGCACCCCCACCTGCAGCCCCAGGCCCATTTCGGCGATCGGCCGTTCCAGATTGCGGGCGATATCGGCCGCCAGCGCCTTCAGCGGCGAGATGTAGATGGTGTCCAGCCGTCCGGCCACCTCCCCCGCCGCCGCCCGGGCAAGGCCGGGCAGGAAGCCGCCCAGCGTCTTGCCTGCCCCCGTGGGCGCGATCAGCAGCACCGGCAGCCCGGCATCCGCGGCGGCCAGCATGCGCAGCTGATGGGGGTGCGGGGTCCAGCCGCGCGCGGCGAACCAGCCCGCCACCGCCGCAGGCAGCGGCGCGGGCGGGGGCAGGTCGGCATCCGGCACCAGCACCGGCAGACGGGGTTCATGCACGCTCATGGCCGGATAGTATGGTGCAGCCCGCCCCGAAAGCGAGCCCGGCATGATGCCGCGGGGGTGGACTTGGGCCCCCGGCCACCCAATCTTGACAGGAGTACAAACCGGGTACACCCTTCCTCTCCCCCAGCCGGGATCGCCCATGCCCGACGATATCCGCCTGCCGCCTGCCGATCCCGCCCCTCCCGCCCCGCGGGGTGCCGGCATCGACTGGCTGGTCCCCTGCCCGGAAGGTCTCTACTGCCCGCCCGGCGATTTCTGGATCGACCCGACCCGTGCGAAGCCGCGCGCGATCGTCACCCACGGCCATGCCGATCATGCCCGCCCCGGCCATGGGGCGGTGCTGGCCACGCCCGAAACGCTGGCGATCATGGCGGCACGCTTCGGCCCGGATCAGGTGCGCGGTCAGCCGCTCGGCTATGGCGAACGGCTGACCGTGGGGGATGTCTCGGTGATGCTGGCGCCTGCCGGCCATGTCCTGGGGTCGGCCCAGATCGTGATCACCCATCGGGGCCGGACCGCGGTGGTCTCGGGCGATTACAAGCGCCGCGCCGATCCCACCTGCCCGGCTTTCGAGCCCGTACCCTGCGATCTGTTCATCACCGAGGCGACCTTCGCCCTGCCGGTCTTCCGCCATCCGTCGGCCGCGGGCGAGATCGCGAAACTGCTGCACGGGCTGGACGTCTTCCCCGACCGGGCGCATCTGGTCGGCGTCTACGCCCTGGGCAAATGCCAGCGGGTGATCCGGATGATCCGCGATGCCGGCTATGACCGGCCGATCTACATCCATGGCGCGCTGGCGCCGCTGTCGACCCTTTATGAAAACCTGGGCGTGCCGCTCGGCCCGCTGCTGCCGGTGGCGGGGCGCGCGCGCGCCGATCTGGCCGGGGAACTGGTTCTGGCACCGCCCGGCGCCGTGGCCGATCGCTGGGCCCGGCGGCTCCCCGATCCGCTGGTCGCGGTCGCCTCGGGCTGGATGGGGGTGCGCCAGCGGGCGAAGCAGCGCGGTGCGGAACTGCCGCTGGTCATCTCCGACCATGCCGACTGGGACGAATTGCTGCAGACGCTGAGCGATCTTCGTCCCGAAGAGACCTGGATCACCCATGGCCGGGAAGACGCCCTCGCCCATGCCGCGGCCGGAATGGGGCTGCACGCCCGGCCGCTGCGCCTTGCGGGATATGGCGACGAGGACGACGACGCCCCGGCCGGCGCCGGCGAAACGGAAGGCTGATCCGCATGCGCCGCTTCGCCGATCTGCTCGACCGCCTGATCCTCACGCCCTCGCGCACCACCAAGCTGCGCCTGATCGGCGACTATTTTGCCCACACCCCCGATCCCGATCGCGGCTGGGCCCTGGCGGCGCTCGCCGGCACGCTCGACCTGCGCGCCGCCCGCCCCTCGGCGATCCGCGAGTTGATCGGCAGCCGCACCGATCCGGTGCTGTTCGCCCTGTCATATGACTATGTCGGCGATCTGGCCGAAACCGCGGCGCTGATGTGGCCCGAACCCGCGGCCACGGGCGCCGGCCGCAACGACCCGGGTGTGCGGCTGTCGGAGGTCGCCGAAACCCTCGCCGCCGCCCCCTCGGCCGCCGCGGCCATGCGGTCGCTTGCCGGCTGGCTCGACGGGCTCGACACCACCGGGCGCTGGGCGCTGCTCAAACTCGCCACCGGCGGGCTGCGGGTGGGGGTTTCCGCCGGTCTCGCCAAAGCGGCCTTCGCCGCCTGGGCGAAGCTCGCCCCCGAAGCGGTGGAAGAGGTCTGGCACGGGCTGGAGCCACCTTACGAGGCGCTCTTCGCCTGGGCGACCGGCACGGGGCCCCGGCCCGACCCGCGCGGCCTGCCGCATTTCCGGTCCTTCATGCTGGCCACGCCTGCCGAGCTGGCCGATCTGGCGCCGCTCGACCCATCCGATTTCCGCGCCGAATGGAAGTGGGACGGCATCCGTGCCCAGATGGTGGCGGCCGGTGGCGAGATCCGGCTCTATGCCCGATCGGGCGACGAGATCGGCCGCGGCTTCCCCGATCTGCTCGACGCCTGGCCTTTCGGCGAGGCGGCGGTCGATGGCGAGCTGGTGGTGATGGGGCCTGACGGCCAGCCCGCACCCTTTGCCGAGCTTCAGAAACGCATCAACCGCCGCACGGTCGGCGCCGGCCTGCTGAAATCCCTCCCCGCCCATCTCAGGCTCTACGACCTGCTCGCCAGGGGCGGTGTCGACCTGCGCCCGCACCCCTTCGCCGAACGGCGCGCCGCCCTCGAAGCCCTTGTCGCCGCCCATCCCTCGCCACGTTTCGACCTGTCGCCCCTGGTCGCCTTCTCAAGCTGGGCGGAGCTGGACCGGCTGCGCGCCGATCCGCCCGCCGCAACGATCGAAGGGGTGATGCTGAAGCGCCGCGACACCCCCTATCTCGCCGGCCGCCCCAAGGGGCCATGGTTCAAGTGGAAGCGTGCGCCCCTGACCCTGGATGTCGTGCTGATGTATGCGCAGCGCGGCCATGGCCGCCGCTCGTCCTATTTCAGCGACTACACCTTCGGCGTCTGGCGCGACGACGACACGCTGGTGCCGGTCGGCAAGGCCTATTCCGGCTTCACCGATCAGGAACTGGTCGAGCTGGACCGCTGGATCCGCCGCAACACCACCGAGCGCTTCGGCCCGGTCCGCGCCGTCGCCCCCGGCCTGGTGCTGGAGGTCGCCTTCGATTCCGTCCAGCCCAGCCCCCGGCACAAATCCGGCCTCGCCCTGCGCTTTCCCCGCATCGCCCGCATCCGCTGGGACAAGCCCGCAGCCGAAGCCGACCGGCTGGAAACCGCGGCGGGCCTGGTGGCCGGATCCCCTGCGGCCTCCGTCACCTGACGCGTGCAGACGTTGTTGCCTGTTCCCTTTTTATTACCTAACATGATCATCTGAAGCCTGCATCCTGGGGAGTCCGGCCATGACCGATACCGTCCCCTGCCGGGAACTCCGGCTCGGCATCGTGCTTTATGGCGGGGTGTCGCTCGCGATCTACATGGCCGGCATCACCGAAGAGCTGCACGCCCTGCTCCGCGCCTCGCGGGATCGGGCGAGCAGCACCCCACCACCGGCAAAAGCCCCGGACCCGGCCCCGACCAGCGCCATCTATCGCGACCTGCTGGACGAGCTGGCGGAGAAGACGGTCGACCTCCGCGTCGTCGTCGATACCATCGCGGGCTCCTCCGCCGGCGGCCTCAACGGCGCGGTGCTGGGACGGGCGATCGCGACCGGCGGCGGCGTGCGCCATATGAACGGGTTCTGGATCGACAAGGCGGATATCGCCAATCTGAAGGACGATCCCGAGGAAGGCGCCGGCTGGCTGTATCGCACTCTCGGCCGGCCGATCCTGAACCGTTTCATGGGCAACCTGCCGCCTCAGATCTCTCATGGCTGGCTGATCGATCACCTCGCCGCCTTTCTGAGGGGCGGCGACGGCACCAGAACGCCGCTCGACGGCCGCAAATTCATCCGGCTGATCGGCGAGGCCCTGAACGGGATCGGCCGCAGCACCGCCCATCTCCTGCCCGACGGCCAGCGGCTGGATCTTTTTCTCACCCGCAGCGACCTGCATGGCTGGCCGCGCTTCCTGCCGATCGACGCCGGGCTGCATGACGGCCGCCAGCAGGAACGGCGCTTCCCGCATGTGATGCGGTTCGAGACCCGCGGCGGCCTCACCGGTGATTTCGACGACATCTTCGCTTTGACCTATGCCTGCCGGTCGACCGCCAGCTTTCCGATCGCCTTCGCGCCCCTGCGCAGCAGCGACGTCGCCGAAGAACTGTCGGCCCATGACGGGCTCGCAGACTTCCACAACCGCCATCTGGGCGAACACATTCTGGCCGGCGACGATCGTATGACGGGCGATGACTGGGGCAGCCGCGCCCAGATGGCCGATGGCGGGCTGCATGACAACAAGCCCTTCGGCCCGGTCATCGACGCGATCGGCGACAAGCCCGCCCGCCGTCAGGTGATCCGCCTGATCGCCTATGTCGAACCGACGCCCGAGCAGGAGGTGCCGATCCCCGACGAGGCCCGCTTCGCCGGCGGCGCCCTGATCGGCCGGCTCTATGATCATTTCCGCTATGAACCGATCCTCGACGATCTGGAGGCGGTGGCGGAGCGCAACCGGGTCGCGCAGGAACTCAAGCTGCTGGAGGCCGAGACCCTTCAGGCGGCGCAGGCCTTCCGCGCGGCCTCTCCCGACGCTCCCGCCCACAGCTTCGCGCCGGCCTGCGTCCTGCCCTATGACAGGGCCTGCAGCCAGTCCGCCGCCGCCCTGCTGGCGGGTCTGATCAACGGCGCCCTGGACCTGCCCTACCCCTCGCGTCAGGCCCATCTGATCCGCCGGCTCGCCCGGCTCTACATGGCAGAGAACCCGCGCGCCCCGGCTGCCACGGCCTTCCCCCGCCAGGATCGCCGCCGGCGCTTTCTGGTCAGACAGGCCAACCGGCTCTATGCGTCGGCGTCGGACCGGGGAACGGTCGACGCCTTCAAATCGGTGCTCACCGACCTTGCGGAGATCCGCCCCACCATCGACATGACGGGCACCGACATCGCCTTCGATCCCACCGCTCTCGACGCCATGATGACCGATCGTACCACGGGGCCCGGCCGCGCCTCCTTCGCGGTTCTGAACGCGGCGGGCCAGACGGCGCTGGATCGGGCTCTCGCAGCCGCAACCTCTGCCGCAGATCGTCTGGCCGGTGCGCTTGACGTCGCCGTCGCCGACATCCCGCCGGGCCCGGTTGCCACGGCCCTTCAGGCGGCCGACAGCCTGTTCGATCTGGTCGACCTCGTCACCGCGCCCGAAATGATCCGCCACCGGATCGAGGAACCGCAGGAGGCGAGAATCGTCCGGATTTCCCCCATCGACTGCCGCTCGACCCGCGACGTGGTCGGCCAGGCCCTGGGCGACGAATTCGGGGCCTTCGCCGGCTTTCTCTCCCGCGATGCCCGGGTTCACGACATCCTGCTCGGCCGGCTGAATGGCGCCGAGCGGCTGCTCGACATGATCCTTGATGCCGCGGGACTGGAAGGCGATGCCGCCCACACGGTGAAAGCGGCCTACCGCACCCGATTGTTCAACGCCATCGCAGACGATCTGATCACGATCGTGGACAAGACCGGCGGCCTCGGCGACCCCGCGACACGGCTGCTTCGAAGACTTGGTCTCCTCGCCTGATCACGGCCGACCGATCCGAAATGCCCTGATCCCCGTATCACCCGTGAAATGGTCAGGGAGACGGGTTTCATGGGCAGCGGCAATGTCATGGGCGGCGCGCGGGAGGCACGGACCGGCGGCACGCAGCACGGGTCCACGCCACTCGGGTCCACGCCACTCGGGCCCACGCCAAACGGGCCGGCGCGTCTGGCGACGGCTTTGGGCATTGCCGGGCTGATCCCGTTTGCCGCCGGTGCCGCCCTCGCCCTGCTCTCGGATGACCCGGCCGCCGCGCGCGCGGCCCTGCTCGCCTATGGCGCGGTCATTCTCTCCTTCCTGGGGGCCGTGCATTGGGGGCTGGCGCTGGCCTCCGGCCGGGCCGACACCAGGCGGGCGATGCAGCGCTTCGCAATCTCGGTTCTGCCCTCCCTGCTCGGCTGGGCGGCGCTGCTGCTGCCGCAGGCTTCGGGCTTTGCCCTTGCAACCGCCGCCTTCGCCCTGCTGCTTGCCGCCGAAACCCTGGGGCCCCTGCGGGCAGGCCTGCCCGGCTGGTATCTGCGGCTACGCATCGGCCTCACGCTGGGTGCCCTCGTCGCGCTTGCGATCGGCGCGCCGATCGGCGGCGGAGGGGCGGCGTGACCGCGGCCGCCGGCACCGCTACCCTGCCCGGCTGGCGCCTCGCGCTGTTCGGTCTGCCGGGCCTGCCGCTCGCGGCACTCACCCTGCCGCTCTACATCTATCTGCCGACCTATTATGCCGACACGCTCGGCCTGGGGCTGGGTGTGGTGGGGGGCGTGCTGCTCGCCGCGCGGATCTGGGACATGGTGACCGACCCCGTGGTCGGCGTGCTCGCCGATGCCGTCCGCCTGCCCGGCGGCCGGCGCCGCGGCTGGATGGTCGCCGGCCTGCCCTTCACCATCGCCGGCATCTGGATGCTGATGTCCCCGCCCGACGGCGCGGGGGCGGCGCATCTGCTGGTCTGGTCGATCGTGCTGCATCTGGGCGGCACCATGATGGTGCTCTCCCAGCAGGCCTGGGCGGCAGAGCTGTCCGACGGCTATGACGAGCGCAGCCGGATCGTCACGGTGCGCGAGGTTTTCGTGATCCTGGGCACGCTGGCGGCGATCGCCCTGCCGGTGGTGGCGGACGGCGGCGGCACGGCGGTCACCGCCGCGGGCCTCGCCTCGCTCGGCGCCGCCATCGCCCTGCTGCTGCCGGTCACCACCGCCGTCGCCGTGATCGCCGTGCCGGAACCCGATCGCCCGGTCGCCCGGGCACGCGGACAGCTGGCGCGGCTGGGCGCCCTTGTGGCCAACCGCCCCTTCCGGCGGCTGATCGGCGCCTATATCGCCAACGGCTTCGCGAACGGCCTGCCGGCGACGCTGTTCCTGCTCTACGTCTCGCACGTCATCGGCCGGCCCGATCTGGCCGGGCCGCTGCTCTTCGTCTATTTCGCCGCCGGCATCCTGGCGGCGCCGCTCTGGCTCCGGCTTGCCGCCCGCACCAGCAAGCACCGGGCCTGGACGATCGCGATGGCCATCGCCACGGCCGCCTTCCTGCCGGCGGCCTTCCTCGGCACCGGCGACGTCGTGCCGTTCCTGATCATCTGCATCGCCACCGGTGCGACGCTCGGCGCCGATCTGGCCCTGCCCAACGCCATGCAGGCCGATGTGATCGACATCGACCGCCTGGAAACCGGGCAGGAACGGGCGGGCCTGTTCTTCGCCCTCTGGGGCTTCGCCACCAAGGCGGCGCTGGCTCTGGGCATCGGCACCGCCTTTCCGCTGATCGACGCCGCCGGCTTCGATCCTGCCGCCGCCGATGGTGGCGGGGCGGCGGCACTCACCGTGCTGGCCCTGGTCTACGGCGCCCTGCCGGTGCCCTTCAAAATCTGGGCGATCCTGCTGGTCCGCCGCTTCCCCCTGACCCGGGAGATCCAGTCCGGTCTGGCGGAAGAAATCGCCCGGCGCCGCAGCCCGGCGGTCGCCACCCCGCCGGGCTGCGGCCCACCCTCTTCGCGGAAACCCTCATGTTCTCTCTCCGTCGCCGCACAGCGGGCGTTGTGCTCGCGCTCCTCAGCCTCCTGACGATCACCGGATGCAGCACCATGAAAGTCGAAGATTTCGCCGGCGCCGGACCGGCCTTTCGCCTCGAAGACTACTTCACCGGCAAAACCCGGGCCTGGGGCATGTTCGAGGACCGCTTCGGCAATCTCCGCCGTCAGTTCGTGGTCGACATCGACGGCGACTGGGACGGCGAGACCCTTACCCTCGACGAACATTTCCGCTATGCCGATGGCGAGCTGGATCGGCGGGTCTGGACCATTCGGCCCGACGGCCCCAACGGCTATGTCGGTCAGGCCGATGATGTGCTGGGCGAGGCCCGCGGCGCCGCTTTCGGCAATGCGCTGAACTGGACCTATCGCATGAACCTGAAGGTCGGCGGCCGCGAGATCGAGGTCCGTTTCGACGACTGGATGTTCCTGCAGGAAGACGGCGTGGTGCTGAACCGCGCCACGGTCACCAAGTTCGGCATCGAACTCGGCACCGCCACCATCTTCTTCCAGAAGGAACGGCCGCGCATGGCCCCCGCCCTCGGCCTGCAGACCGATCGGCGGCCGGCGATGGCGATGCAGGCACCGCGCGAATGATGCGGGGGAACCGTGCCACCGACACGGAGTTTTCATTTGCCTGAAACGATCGGCACGCCTAAACCGGGCGCAGCCGGCGGCACCAGGCCCCGGCTGCGCCCGAGCACGGCGAGGCCCTGCGCATGATCAATCTCTATGTCACCGAACCGGGTGTGCTCCGCCGCGCCCCCGCCGGCAGCCCGATCGACGAGACGGTGGTCTGGGTCGACATGGTCGACCCGTCGATGGAGGAACTCCAGCGCGTCGACCACGCCCTCGGCGTCGACATCCCCACCAAGGAGGAGATGCGCGAGATCGAGGCGTCGAGCCGGCTCTACGAGGAAGACGGCGCGCTCTATATGACCGCCACCGTGCTGAGTTCGGTCGAAACCGGCAGCCCGGTCGCCAGCGCCATCACCTTCGTGCTGACCCACGGCCGGCTGATCACCGTCCGCCACACCGACCCGCTGCCCTTCCGCGCCTTCACAACCCATGTCGACCGGCATCCCAATGCCGTGACCGGTGCCGAAGGCGTGCTTTTCGGCCTGCTGGAGGCGATCGTCGACCGGCTGGCCGACGTGCTGGAGCTGGTCGGCGCCGAGATCGACCAGGTCTCGCAGACGGTGTTCGAAGCCGGCCAGCGCACCCGTGGCATCACGCCCGGCAATGGCGGCAAGGCCGGCAAGACGGGCAAGAGCAACCAGCGACCGCCGGCCCCCGATTACGAGGCGCTGATCGCCGCGATCGGCCGGATGGGCGACCTCACCTCCAAGATCCGCGAAAGCCTGGTCTCCATCGGCCGTCTGGCGGGTTTTGCCGGCCGCAATCTGCGCGGCCGGGCCAGCAAGACCGGGCTGGCCGCGATGAAGACCATCACCCGTGACGTGGTCTCGCTGTCCGATCACGCAAGCTACCTCGCCAACAAGCTTTCCTTCATGCTGGATGCGACGCTCGGCCTGATCCAGATCGAGCAGAACGGCATCATCAAGATCTTCTCGGTCGTGGCCGTGGTCTTCCTGCCGCCGACGCTGATCGCCAGCATCTACGGCATGAATTTCGAGGTGATGCCCGAACTCTCCTGGCATCTGGGCTATCCGCTCGCCCTGCTGATGATGGTCGGCTCCGCCGTGCTGCCCTACTGGCTGTTCAAGCGCCGCGGCTGGCTCTGACCCCCGCGGGCCGCCCTGCGACCGATGACCGCGTTGCGCCCTCTCGGAAATCAGACGATGATATGTCGTTGAACCAGCGGGACGCATGATGGCCAAAGGCCGGCATGACATGACGGGCGGCAGCAGAGGCCGTGCGGCGACGCGCGGCCTGTCGGCCGTTCGCGGCCATCGCCTGCCTGCCGCCCTGGCCATGCTGGTGGTGCTGTTCGCCCAGATCCTGGGCGGCGCGGCGCTCAACGTCTCCGCCGCAAAGGCTGCGGAAACCGGCCAGCTGGTCATCTGCACGCCGACCGGTCTGGTACAGATCGCCGTCGATGATGACGGCCGCCCGGTCGATGGCGACGGCCATCTCCGCATCAATCACGGCCTGCCCTGCGGCGGGCTGTGTCTTGCGCCCGCGCTGGTCGCGACCGCCCCCGCCCTGCCCGAACCGGCGGCGGAGGTCCTGGCCCGGCTGCAGCCGGTCGCCCGCGGCCTGCCTCTGCCGCGGGACCGCCTCGCCCCCCGTCCGCCGGCCCGCGCCCCACCCCTGGTCTGACACCGCCTCCGTTCCGTCCGAACCGGTATCAGATCCAGGACATCCGACATGATCCTCCGCCAGACCGCGGCCGGCACCCGCCGGCTGCTGCCCGCGACGGCCCGTGCTGCCGTCGCCGCCCTCGCCCTCACCGGCACCGCCATGCCCCTGCCCGCCTGCGCCGACGAAGCCACCGGTGTCGGCAGCACCGAACTGCCCGCGCTCAGCGTCACCGCCCGCCGCGGCAGTCCGCAGGCGCTTGAAGACGTGCCGGCCGCGATCGAGATCATCGACCGGGCCCGGCTCGACGCCGTGCCGGCGACCACCGTCGCCCGGGCCCTTGAACAGGCGACCGGCGTGATCATCGCCGATGGCGGCTCCACCACCCGTTTCTCCATCCGCGGCTTCGAAGACGGTCAGGCGCTGATCCTGGTCGACGGCCACCGCCGCCGCGGCCGTTTCGGCAATGTCGACCTCTCGGCCTTCGATCTGGGTTCCGTCGACCGGATCGAGATCATCCGCGGACCGATGTCGGCGCTCTACGGCGCCGATGCCGTCTCGGGCGTCGTCAACATCATCAGCCGGGATGCCGCCACCGAACCAGGCGCCAGCCTTCAGACCCTGGCCGGCGTGTCGGAAAACGGCGAAAGGCTGACCAGGATCGGCCGGGCAGCGGTAGAGACCGGCCGGATCGGCCAGACCCGCAACCGGCTCGACCTCTCGATCCGCTCCCGCGATCCGTGGAGCGAGGCGGGTTCCGCCTTTGACGACCTGAAGGGCGAGTCCTCGCGCCATGCCGCCTGGCGCACGGCCTGGGATGTCGCCCCCGGCCACGAGATCACCCTCGATCTCGGCTATGAAGAGCTGCGGGCGAAAGGGCTCGGCTCCAATGGCGGCCGGGTGCCGATGCCGGTCGACTCGCGTGAGCACGAGACCAGCCGCACCGGGGCGCTCACCTGGGCGGGCGAGGTCGGCCCCGGCCGGATCACGCTCTCGGGCAGCGCCTATCACACCGAAGGCGACGTGCTGCGCACCGGCTCGCTCGACACCGCCCGCATCGACGGCCGCGAACTGACCGGCTTCTATACCGTGCCGCTCGGCGCCGATCACGTCGCGACCGTCGGCTTCGAATATCTGGAAGAGGATATCGACCTGTCGGTTCTGGCCAAAGGTTCCGCCGACCGGCGCAGCCGGGCAGCCGTCGCCCAGGATGAATGGACGCTCGCCGAAGACTGGACCCTGCTCGCCGGCATCCGCTATGACGACTTCAGCGATGTCGGCACCACCACCAATCCGCGCGCGACCCTTTCCTGGACGCCCGGCCCCTGGACCTTCCGCATCGGTGCCGGCACGGCCTTCAAGGCACCGACCTATCTGCAGCTCTATTCGATCATCCATCGCGGGCGATCGGTCATCTACGGCAATGCCGACCTGGAACCCGAGACCTCGTGGACGGCCGAAGCCGCCGCGGCCTATCGCTTCGCCACGGGTGCCGAACTGGGCGTCACCGTCCACAATTCCGAGGTCGAGGACCTGATCACCACCCGGCTGACGGCGCCCGGGCGCTATGACTACACCAATATCGGCACCGCCCGGATCCGCGGCGTCGAGATCACCGGTCGCGCGCCGATCGGCGACGATCTGATGCTGACGGGCTCGCTGGAATGGATCGATGCCCGCGACACCACCGCCGACGAGCGGCTGGGCCGCCGGCCGCGCCAGCAGGGCAAGATCGGCCTCGACTGGGCGGCCGATGACGACACCCTGGTCCATCTGGCCGGCACCGGCATGCTGTCCTATTACGCACCGGTCGGTTTCGGCGCCAGCAACCTCGGCAATGTCTCTACCGATTACGGCCGGATCGACGTCAAGGTCAGCCACCAGCTGACGCCGCTGGTCGAGATCACCGGCGGCGTCGACGGGCTGATCGGGACCCGCGTGCCCGACAACCTCCAGCCCTTCGAGCCGGCGGAGCGCTTCTTCTATCTCGGCGTCAATCTGCGCTATTGAGCCCGGAAGGAGACGTCACCATGGCCGTCGTCATCCGACCGCGCCCGCCTGCACCCGCACGCGCCATCGAGCTTACCGCGCTTCCCGGCATCGCCGGCGTGCTGCGGCGGCCGCATGTGCTGAACGCGCTGCGCGTCCTCACCCTCTTCCTGCTCGTCTCGGCGATCTGGTTCGGCCTGACCGACCCCGCCGGCAGCGGTGCCTTCACCCTTGCGCTGATGTGGGGCATCTTCTGGCCCTTCTTCACCAGCCTGGTCACCCCGACACTGGGGAACGCCTTCTGCTCCGTCTGCCCGCATGGCTTCATGGGCAAGTATCTGAGCCGGATCGGCCTGAAGCGGCATGCGTCGCGCTGGCTGATCCGGGCCAATATCGGCCTGGTGCTGGTGATGGTGACCTATTGGGCGGTCTCGTTCGCCGCCCCCACCGCCTTCGCCCGCTCGGCCGACATCACCGCGGGCTTCTTCCTGGCCTATACCCTGCTTGCCGCCGCCAGTTTCCTCGTCTGGCGCGACATGGCCTATTGCCGCCATATCTGCCCGCTGGGCGGGGTGCTCACCGCCTATGCCCGGGCGGGATCGACCTGGATCACCACCGATGCCGCCAGCTGCACCACCTGCCGCAGCTTCGATTGCGCCCGCGCCTGCCCCCACCATCTGAGTCCGTTCCGCTTCGAGGAACGCAACGACATGGCCGACTGCACGCTGTGCATGGACTGCGCCACCGCCTGCCGTGCGGTGAAGGTGGAACTGCGCCGGCCGGGCCATCAGCTGGCGCGGCCGGTCGCCCGCGATGACGGGCGCACGGCGCGGATCCTGCTCTGGCTGACGGCGGTCGCGGCCGTGGGCGTGCAGTTCCAGCACGGGCTGAACCACACCCCGCTCGCCGACATGATGCCCTGGAACCTGGCCGGCGGGCTGCTGGCCGAGCGGATCGCGATGCCGGCCTGGTTCCAGTGGTCGGGTCTGGTCGCGCTGCTGCTCGCCATCGCCCTCACCCTGGGGGCGGCGCGGGCGGGCTGGGGCCTGGTCGCCCGTCTTGCCGGCCGCGATCGGGCAGAGGTTGCCGCGGTGCTGGGCCATGGTCTGGCGCCGCTCGCCTGTATCGCCATGCTCGCCCACGGCATCGTGTTCTTCCTGGCGGTCTATGCGCCCAGGCTTTGGAACAGCGCCGTTGCCGCCTATGGCCTGCCGGCCGCGGAGATCGGGCCGCTGGTCGCGCGCGGCACGCCCTGGCTCGGCATCTTCGACCTGCTGCCCTGGGTCGCGATTCTCTGGTCCCTGCGGGTGATGCATCGCCGCACGGGGCTGGTCCTGCCTGCCGGCACGGCTGGTGAGCGCCGTCTGGTCGCCACTGCCGCCGCGGCCGCACCCGTGCTGCTCTATGCGCTGGTGCTGGTGGTCAAGCTCTGGGCCGCTGCCCAGGGGGCGCCGGCCGTCCACATCCACTAGACCTGTTCCACCAGGCTCATTCCACCGGGCCCATTCCACTTAAGGCCTCTCATCAGGCGCCCGGCGCCTGCCAGTCGCCGCGGGCCAGCTGCAGCGGCGGCGGTGCCGTGTCCCGCGCCAGGCGATAGCGCACCTCGCGCCCGCGCCCGTCGAAGGCCACCCCCAGCCAGCGCGGCTCGGCCGCGCGGTACCAGAGCGTCATCGTCAGGTCGCCGGTCACGTCATAGGCGCGGGCGGCGATGCTGCCGCCATCGGGTGCCGGACGCTCCACGCCGCCCCGATCGGTCACCGCCACATCCAGCAGGCGGCCGCGCTGCGTATCCAGCCAGCGCGGCCGCGCCGGCGTTTCGGGATGCCAATAGCTGGTCGGGATCACATCGGCCGGGGCCTCCACCCGGCCGTCGGCCCCCTCCACCATGAAACGGTCCCCTTCTGCCCGCCCGTCGACCGCATAGGCCGTGCCGTCATCGTCGGTGCGGGTCCGGATCGCGACCAGCCGACCGCCGGCCCAGCTTTCGGTGTTGCGATGGGTGTAGCGATAGACCGTGATCGGCCCGAACGAGACCGCAAGATCGATCTCCACCGACACGGTCAGCCGGCCATCGGCCTCGGGCGTGAAGCGCAGCACATGGCGGCCCATCGGGGCATCGCCCCGGAAGACGTCGAAGGCCAGCTCACCCGTCCCCGGGGCGGCAACCGCCAGGGCGCGGCCGGCAAAAGCCGGCGCCGCCAGCAGCAGCCCGCCCCCCAGCAGGCCAGCCACCACGGTCCGCCGATCGACCCCGCCACGCTTCTGCCTGCAGGCGTCAGAGCAATAGCGCACCGCCTCCCAGTCGCGGGCCCATTTGCGCCGCCAGGCGAAGGGCCGCCCGCATGCCGCACATAGCTTGACCGGCAGATCGGCCTTGCGTCGCATCTTCGGCATCGCATGTCTCCCGGGTGGTCAGGTCTCACAATTCGCAGTCCCCGCCCCATATACCGACGGCGGAAGCCAACGGATCACCCGTTCGGCATCTGTCGAGGGAGTAATCGTCCGTGACCTCAGCGCCGCCCCCTGCCTTCGAAGACCCGATCGGGCTTGCGATCATCGGTGCGGGCCTTGCCGGCATATCCGCCGGCCGGCTGGCCAGACGTCTGGGCGTCACGCCCCTGATCTTCGACAAGGGGCGCGGCATCGGCGGCCGGCTCGCCACCCGCCGCGCCACGCTCGACGACGGCACGGTTCTCCGCTTCGACCATGGCGCCCAGTTCATGACCGCCCGCAGCCCCGCCCTGGTCGCCGCCATGGCCGGGGCCGAGGCCGCCAATCTGGCCCGCCGCCTGCCTGCTCCGCCGCTGCATGGCCCCTCCCGGCATGGCCAGCCGGCGGAAGCCGAACGCGACCAGCCCCGCTGGGTGGGCCAGCCCCACTGGGTGGGCATAGGCGGCATGACGGCGATCGCGAAACATCTGGCCCAGGGTCTCGACATCCGCACCGGCACCCGCATCGGCGGGGCCGTCCGCACCGACCACGGCCTCTGGCGGCTGGAGGACGAAGACGGTCTGCCACTGGTCCAGGCGCGCCGGCTGATCGTCACCGCCCCGCCCGAACAGACGCTGGACCTGCTGATCGATGTGCTGCTGCCCGAAGGCTGGCGCCGCCGCATCGCCTCGACCATCGTCGCCCCCTGCTGGGCGCTGATGGTGGCGGTGGACGAGACGCTGCCCCTGCCCGGCCCGCGCTGGCGGCCCAGGGACGAGGCGATCGCCTGGATCGGCGATCAGCGTGACCTGCCGGGCCGGCCACCTGCGCCACAGAGCCTGGTCGTCCACGCCACCCCGCATTGGAGCCGGGTTCATCTGGAAGAGACGCCCGAAGCGGCCGCCGCGGCCCTGCTTCGCAACCTGGAACGCCTGATCGGCCGGACGATCACCCCGCGCCTGATCCAGGCCCATCGCTGGCGCTATGCTCTCGCAGAGGTGCCGCTTGGCTCACCTTGCCTGGCCGATCCCGGGACCGGGCTCGCCATCGCCGGCGACTGGTGCATCGGCGGGCGTGCCGAGGCCGCGGTGGACAGCGGTCGCGCCGCAGCCCTGGCACTGATCGGCTGAGCAAGACCGGTCAGGCACCAAGGGTTTGTCACCAACACTTCATTTCTGATCCGAGGGTTGCGCGGCTAAGAATAGGGTTCACCCCCTCTGGTTGCGGTCGCAGATCCCGGCGACCGCCCCCGCTTTGTGCCGGTGGCCCCCGCCCCATGTCCGTGCTCTACCAGTCCTCTTCCGACCTGCCCGACCTCGTCGCAGGCCTCTATGAGCGCCGGGCGCATGATCTGTATCTGGGCGAGCCGGTGACGGTCTACGAACATGCGGTGCAATCGGCAATGATCGCCGAGGCAGACGGCGCCGCACCGACGATGATCGCGGCCGCCCTGCTCCATGATGTGGGCCAGCTGATCCGCGGCGCCGCCGAGGAGGCCCATCGCCTGGCGGATGACGAAGAGCATGCCCGGGTCGGCGGCGACTTCCTCGCCAGCTATTTCCTGCCCGAGGTGGCGGAGGCGGTGCGCCTGCATGTCCAGGCCAAGCGCTATCTGGCGGCATCGGATGCCGGCTATGCCGCGACGCTGACCCCGGCCGCCCGGGTCGCCCTTTCGGCCGGCGGCGGTGCGATGTCCCAGGAAGAGGCGACGGTGTTCCGCATCCGCCGCCATGCCGATACCGCCCTCAGACTGCGGCGCTATTGCGACCGGGCGAAGCAGCGCAATCTCGTGCTGCCCCGCTTCCGCAGCTTCGCCCGCCATGTGCTGGCGGCCTCGCGGCGCGACTGAAGCCCCTTCCGTCAGTAGTCATAGCTCCAGGTCGCGCCCACGGAACTGCCACCCTCGGCACCGACTTCGGTGTCGACCTTGATGTTGGGCAGCACCTCCAGCTCTACCGTTACGGCACTGCTGCCGGCCCCCTGCTCGACGCCGACGAACAGATCGTCGCTCAGATATTTGCCGGCCCTGACCGAGGCGCCGGAGCCGGTATCGTCGGTGCCGACATCCAGCACGTCGAGCCCGAACAGGTCGCGGGCAAAGCCGGTGGGGTCGAAACCGCCGCCCCCGCCGCCGGTCAGCGTCGCCAGCCCCTGCCCGACCCTGATCGCGTCCACGGCCGAGAGTTTCGCCCCCGGCTTGCCGAAGAAGGCCCGGGCCAGGATCTCGTCCTGCGCCAGCGCCGGTTCGGAACTCAGCGTCAGCTGCGGTGCCGATGCCCGGCCGGTGACCTGCACGATGGCGGTGACATCGGCATTGGTCAGCGTCGCTTCGATATCGAGCCGCGGATCGATATCGGCCAGACCGTCGAAGGTGATGACACCCTTCGAGAAGGTCAGGGTCCGCCCGACCACATCGGCCTCGCCGCGCACTACGCTGAGTTCGCCGTTGATCACCGGCGCGCCGGTGGTGCCGCGCACCTTCAGATTGCCCTGCCATTCGGTGTCCAGCCCGCGGCCGCGCACGAAGATCCGCCCCGGCGCCCGGACATCGATGTTGAGCGCCAGCCCGCCCGATGCCTGCTGCTGCTGTTCGGGCGAGCCCGGATCCGCCACCACCCGGCCGTTCCTGACCTCGACCACGTCGATCGTGCGGATCGAGGGGCCGCCGCTGTCGATCAACCGGACCTCTGCCTGACGCACCGTCACGGTCCCGCCCAGCTGTCCATCGCCCAGCCCGCCGGTCATCGCCAGATTGCCGTCGAGCACCGCATCGACATCGTCGCGGCGCACCAGGCGGGCCTGGTCGATCTTCACCTTGATATCCATGCGCGGGTCGGCAAGGTCGTCCAGATTGACCGTGCCGTTCACGGCAACCGTGCCGCTGCCGCCGTCGCGCGCGTCCAGCTTCACCGCCAGGCAGCAGCGTCCCGAGACACCGATCTCGCCGGTAATGCCGGTCAGCAGCGTGCCCACATCCTGGTTCTCATAAGCCGCATCGGTCAGCCTGATGCCGCCTGCGACATCCGGATTGGCGACGGTGCCGTTCACGGTCATGTCGGCATCGATCCGCCCGGCGAAGCGCTGGCCGTCGATGCCGGCGGCCAGCGCCAGCCGGCCCAGATCGCCCTGCCATCGCAGCCGGCCCTCGACCGGCCCGGCGTCATCCAGCGCAATCTCCGTCGGCGCCCCGCGCCGGAAGGGCTGGAGCGGCGCCCTGGCGGTGACCGTCAGCGGCTGTTCGCCCAGACCTGCGATCGCGAGGTCCAGATCCGCGGTCCGGTCGCCGAGCGTCGCCTTCACATCGCCCGAGATGATCGGCGTTTCCATGCCTTCGACCTCGGCATCGACCGGCAGGTCGCGGATGGTGAGCGTCACAGCACCCTCCCGCCCGCGGGGGCCCATGGCCAGATCGATCGTGCCGTCCAGCCGGCCGCCATTGCCGATCGGCGCCTGGAACCGGCGCAGCGGGTCGAGCGGCACCGCCGTCAGCCGGCCTTCGGCGGTCAGCCGATCCGGCGCCATCACGGCATCAAGCACGATGCGGCCGGCCTTGCCGATCCGCAATTCGGGCAGGTCGACGCGGGTCGCATCGGCAAGACGCACCGTCGCCGGCGCACCCAGCCCCAGTTCTTCACCCAGGGCCTGGCCCTTCAGCCGGTCGAGCGTCAGCACCATCGCCCCCTGCCGGTCGGTCGCCAGATTGCCGCCGGCATCCAGCGTCAGCCGGCCCTTGAAATTGCCGGTCGCCGCCAGATCGAACCCCGTCGCCGCCCCCTGGGGCGTGGCCGTGGCTTTCAGCGTGGCCAGCTGCACGGGGCCGGCGGTTACCCGCTCGGCCGCGATGGTCGCCCGACCGCCCGGCCGGCCCTGGTCCAGAACCATGTCGGCATCCAGCGTCAGCCGGTCGGCCGCGACACTGCCGGCCACCGAAAGCGCCGCCGCCTCGCCATCGGCCTTCACCGTCTGGCGGCCGCGCCGGTCGGCACCAAGATCGACATCCAGCGACAGCCGCCCGCCCATGTCGAGCCCGGCCAGCCGGCCGATCGGCGCCAGATCCGGCGCGTCGATGTCGAGCCGGCCGCGCACCAGCGCATCGGCGAGCGTCACCGCCGCCTGGCCGCGCGCCGTGGTGCCGGCGAAATCGAGGGCAAGCGCGCTCACGTCCAGGCGTTTGCCGCCATCGGCCGAAGCGGCCTCGGCCGTCAGCCTGAGCGGGCCTTCCGCGGTCTCGCCCTCCAGGGCCACGCGACCGGTCGGGGCCGTGAGCAGATTGCGACCGTCGAGATCGAGCGTCAGGCGCTGGACATCGATCGAGCCCAGCCGGCCATCCGCCAGCCGGGCCGTCACCCGCGCCGCCGGATCGGAAAGATTGCCGGCGAGCGCGATATCTGCCTCCAGCCGGCCCGCGGCCGGCGCGCCGACCGCATCCGCCAGCCGCCCCAGATCGCGCACCGCAAGGGTGAGCTTCGTGCCGTCGAGCCCGCCCGCAGCCCCCAGCGCCGCCCGTCCGGCGAGGCGGGTGGTGCCGGTTGCAAGCGACAGGTTCTCGGCCGTGACCCCGCCCTCGCCCGTGACGGTCACCCGGGTGGCCAGATCGATCCGCCCGGCCAGCGCCGCATCGGCCTCTGGAATGCCGAGCTGCAGCGACCGGCCTTCGGCGGAGACATCCGCCACCAGACGGCTCGCCGGATTGCCGGTAACCGTGACATCGACCCCCAGCGTGCCGGCAAGCTGCGGCAGGCCGGCAAGGGTGGCGAGCCGGCTCAATTTTTCGGCCGACAGCCCCGCCTGGGCGTCGATGGTGCCATCATCCAGGGCGTAGCTGCCGGTGGCCGAAAGGTTGGCGGTGCCGATGTCGAGCAGTGCCGCATCGATCACCACCTTGTCCGCGGCACCGTCGAAGCTGCCCCGGGTCTTG
Source organism: Tistrella mobilis (assembly GCF_039634785.1). NCBI lineage: Bacteria > Pseudomonadati > Pseudomonadota > Alphaproteobacteria > Geminicoccales > Geminicoccaceae > Tistrella > Tistrella mobilis. The sequence goes on from NZ_JBBIAB010000010.1 coordinate 164,231, forward strand.
AGCGACAGAACCCCGTCGGCCGCCTCTGGCGGCAGGCCCAGCGCCGCCGGGCGCGGCCCGTCGAGATCCAGATCCAGCGCCAGATCCAGATCGGCCGGCAGATCCTGCGCCGGGGCGCGGCCGGTCACCGCCGCGGTCAGCCGGGCGGCATTGGCGAAGGGCCCGCCATCGCCGATGCCCTGCAGCCGCGGCGCCGCCAGCGTCGCCGCCAGCCGGGCATCGACGGCGGGCCAGGTGCCGTCGACATCCAGCGTCAGGGTCGCCGCCGACATCGCCGCCGGCTGCGCCAGCGCCAGAAGCGGCGCCGTGCCCGAGACATTGCCGGTCAGCCGCGCCTGCACCGCACCGGTGCCGGTATCCATCCCGGCCGTGCCCGAAAGGGTGACGCCGCCGGTCGAGAGCGCCAGCCGGTCGACGGTCAGCGTCTGGCCATCCGGCTGCCGCGCCGACAGATCGAAGGAGAGCGGGGTTTCCGAGGCCAGCACCAGCGGCGGCACCGGTTGATCCGCAGATGCGTCCTGCGCGAGGGATGCGTCGCCCTCGACGGGTGCGTCACCCGCTGCGGGTGCGGCGACATCGGCCCCGGCCAGCGCCCGGCCCATGCCGGCCCAGTCGAGTTCGCCCTGAAGCTGCAGCGAGGGATCGGGACGCAATGCCAATGCGATGCCGGTCTCAAGATCGGCCAAGCCCTGCACATCCGCCGTCAGCCGACCGGTCCAGCCCTCCAGCGGGCCCGAGCCTTCAAGCCTGGCGGTGATCGGCGGCCGGCCGGGAAGATCCGCCATGGTCGCGACCAGCCCGCCTGCCGCCTCTTCGGCGACCAGATCGACATCCAGCGTGCCGGCCTTGAGATCGGTTTCCAGGGCAGCAGACACCCGTCCCGCCGGGCCGTCCAGGCGATGGATGTCGAGCCTGGCCCACGAGGTATCGCCACGCCCGACCCGCGCGGCGCCATCGACCCCCAGCATGGCCGGCGCATCCAGGCCGGTCAGCCGCGGATCGAGTTCGAGCAACGAAACGCTCAGCTGCCGGAGATCCAGCGTCAGCGGCGGCAGCATGCCCTCGTCGGGCAGGCGCACGGTCCGCGGATCGAAGGGCTCCGACGGTGGCGGCGGCGTGCCGTCATCGGGCGGCGGCGCAACCTTGATCCGCTCCGCCGCGATGGTCGCAATCTCGATGCGCCCGGCGAGCAGGGCCGAGGGCCGCCACGAGAAGGTGACGTCGTCGGCCACCAGCCAGGGATCGGCCGGATCGCCGATGCGGAGCCGCGGCAGATGCAGGCGTCCAAACAGGCTGCCCTCGATCGCCGGCAGATCAACCGGCCCCAGACCGGCCGCCTCGATCCCGTCACGGGCGAGCCCGGCGATGGTCCGGCGCCCCTGATCGCTGTCGGCCCAGATCGCCGCGCCGCCGATACCGCCGGCCACAACCACCACCAGGCCCACCACCCCATAGCCCAGGATCTTCCGGATCCGGCCACGGCGCCGTCCCGCCCTGCCTTTGGCAGGTCCGGGCTTGGGTGGCTCGGCTCCGCCGCTGGAGGACGGGGTCGAGGGATCGGGTGCCCGTTCGGGCGTATCACTGCTCACGTTTCGGTCTCACTCCGCCTCGGAAGGCCGCATCCGGGTCACCGGTCGGTCAGAATGCCTGTCCAAGGCTGATATAGATCTGATAGGGGTCGTCGGCATCCCGGCGGTCGAGCGGCAGGGCCACATCGAAGCGGAACGGACCGAGCGGCGTGTAATAGCGCAGACCCAGCCCGGCGCCGGTCCGCAGATTGGTGGACAGATCCGGCCAGGGCTCTTCCGAGATCTGGCCGGCTTCGATGAAGGGCACGACGGAAATGTCCTGGGTCACCGGCATGCGCAGTTCAACCCCGGCTTCGGCCACCGACCGGCCGCCCAGCGGGTCGCCATTACCGTCCAGCGGTCCCAGCATGCGATAGCCATAGCCGCGCACCGACCCGCCTCCACCGGCATAGAAGCGCTTGTCCGCCGGCAGGGTTGCCGTTGCGGCACCGGCGACGGAGCCGATCCGCCCGCGGCCGGCCAGCACCCAGCGCCCCAGCTCGTCCAGCGGCACATAGATCGAGCCGTTGAGTTCGGCCCTGAGGAAGCTGATCGCCGCCCCCTCGATCGCGCCGGTATAGGGGATCACCTCGCCCGAGATGCGATAGCCGCGCCGCGGGTCCAGCAGGCTGTCCGAGGCATCGCGCGACAGGGTCACCGGCACGCCCAGCAGATAGCTGGTCCGCTCGCCCTTCTCGTCGTCGAGGATCTTGTATTCCGGGGCGAGCGCCAGAGAGCCGCGCCAGCCGTCGCCCAGCGCCCGTTCCTGGCCGAAACGGGTCTCGATACCGGTCTGCTGGAAGGCGTCGGTGTCTTCGTTGATCAGCTTGACCGTGCCGAAATTGAACCGGTCCTCGCGCGGGTGCGGCCGCTTGTAGTTCACGTCCAGTTCCTGAAGCACCGGCGAAATGTCGAGTTCGGTGCGCAGCTTGTCGCCACGGCCGGTCAGGTTGCGATGCTCCCAGAAGGCACGCAGTTCCGGCCCGACGGTCGTCGAATAGCGCACGCCGGCACCGATGCTCCGCGGGGGGCCTTCGACCACCGTCAGTTTCACCGGCATGCTGCCGTCGGCCGGCGGGGTCTCGGGCGTCTCGATCACGGCCGAGGAGAACAGCCCCGTGGCCAGCAGGTCGGCGCGGAAGCTTTCGATCTTGCCGGCATCATAGGTGTCGCCGGGCTGCCAGGGGCGCTTGCCCTCCACCACCGTCGCCAGCACGTCTTCCAGCCCTTCGACGCTGGTATCGCCGAAGCGGGTGAAGGGGCCGCTGTCGATGTCGACCGTCACCGCCATGCTGCGGGTGTCATGGTCCACGACCGCGCGGCGGCCGGTCTGGCGGGCGAAGGGATAGCCGTTGGCGCCCAGCGTCGTCAGCAGGCGGCGCTCGCCGGCCACGACTTCCGCAGCCTCGGCGGCCGCCCCCATCGGCAGGCCCAGCGCCTTGGGCGTCAGCTTTTCGGCATCGACCAGCGGCGGCTGACCGGCCGCCCAGTCGACCGTCCAGCCGGCCAGCTTGTAGCGTGGCCCCGGGCGCACCGTGATCTGTGCGGCCGGCGGCTCGGCATCGCGATCGATGCGCAGGCGCACCTCGCCATCGAAATAGCCGCGCGAGCGCAGGGCCTTCTGGAACAGCTCCACATCGCCCTGCCCGCGGCGGCGCAACGCCGCCAGGCTCGGCGGCGGTCGATCCTCCAGCCGGCGCAGCTCCGACAGGCTGTCGAACAGCTCGTCCAACGGCGCATCGGCAAGCTCGTCCACCTGTGGCTGGCTGCCGGTAACGCTGCCGGCGGCGCCCTCCTTCTCCTCCCGGGCACGTTTCTCGGCCCGGGCCTCGGCCAGACGCTGCTGTTCCGCCGCCTCTTCCGGATCCAGCCCCTCGACGGTGATCTGCGTCGTATAGGTCACCCCGCCCACGGTCGCGAAAAGCGGCTCGCCGCTTTCGGCCACCGGTTCCTCATCCACCAGACCAAGGCTCCGGCCGACATCATTGACGGTCCCGCATCCACCGAGCAGGGCTGCGGCAAACAGCGCCGGGACCAGCAGAAGACGGGAAGTGTGGGACGGGCCGATCTTGCGACATGGCACCTGTGAGAGGCCTCCGGATCAAGCTGCATCATGCGCGACGGGCGCCGCTTCACCTTAACGACCCCCGCCCCCGGACGGCAAGCCGGGCTCCCCCTTCGTGCCGTGACGAATTTTGGAACCGGCCCGATCAGGGGCGGGCCCGGCGCGCAAGTGGCATTGACGCGAGCACATATCGCGCGCAACGATCATCTCATGCGCTCACCGCAGAAATGAGCCGTTCACCTGTCCGGAGGATCATCCACGATGCTTGGCATCAAGCTCAGCGAGATCGAAACGTTCCTCGCGGTCGCCGAGGCGGGGTCGATCAACGGCGCCGCCCGTCGCATGCATCTGACACAGCCGGCCGTCACCCGGCAGATCCAGCGGCTGGAAGCGGAGCTGGGGTTGATTCTGCTCGACCGGCGCAGCAAACCGCCGACGCTGACCGCCGCCGGTCGCGATGCGATGGAGCATTGCCGCCGTGTGCTGAGTGCGGTGGAAGATCTGAAGGCGATGGGCATGGCCGAGGGGGCCACCGCCGGACGGCTCCGCCTCGGCTTTGCCCATGGCGTGGTCGATCTGGCCGTCACCCGGCCGATCGACGAGCTGCGCGCCGCCTTCCCGCTGGTCGCCCTGCAGATCGGCAGCGGCTGGACCGGGGAGTTGATCGATCAGGTCCGCGACGGCCGCCTGGATGCCGCCGTCGTGCTGATCGACCCCAACGAACACCCCCCGCAGGATATCGAAGGGGTGCGGGTCGGCTCCGAACCAGTCTGGATCGTGGGCTCCGCACGTGACGAAACCTCCTCTGGTCCGATCGCGCCCGAAGAGCTGGCCCGGGCAAGCTGGGTGCTCAACCCCGAAGGCTGCGGCTATCACATGGTGGTGCAGCGTCTGCTCGACCGTATGGGCGCGCGGCTGGAAGTTGCGGCCGAGGTTCTGGGGCCCGACATCCAGCTCTCGCTGATCGCCCGTGGCGTCGGGTTCGGGCTGGTGCCGGCCCGCCGGGTGATGCAGAGCGCCCAGGCCGGCGAGCTGCGGCGGATCGAGGTGCGGGGACTGGACCTGTCCCTTGCGGTCTGGGTGCTGCGGTCCTCTCTCGCCGGCCGGCTGACGCCGGCCATCGATCATCTGGCAGGTTCGCTCGCCACCCTCTGGGCACCCGCCTCCACCCCGGCCGCGGCGGTCGCGGCCGTCTGAACCCGCTTGGGCGCCGCCGGCGCCGCCTCGTCTTCCTCCACCGTATGGGCGATTGCCGCGGCAAGGGCGCGGGAGATGCAGGCATAGCCCAAGGCGTTCAGATGGAAGCGGTCGGTGAACAGCAGATCCGGGGTCGGATGCGCGCGGTCCTCTTCCCAGGCGGTCATCAGCGCATAGCGGCTGTAGATGGGGGTATGGGTCTCATCCGCCACCTGATGCATCAGGGTGACGAAGGCCGCATAGGTTCCGGGATCCTTGGCCCCGGGATAGAGCTGCAGATCCATCAGCAGCGCATCGGCGCCACTCTCGCGGATCATCTCCAGCCCCTCGCGCAGCTGATCGGTGAAGCGGGCGCGGTCGACCGCGCGCAGCGCATCATTGGTACCGGCCTGCCAGATCACCAGATCGGGATCGTTTTCGGCCAGCAGCTCGTCCAGCCGCGCCAGCTGGTCGGCCGCGATCTCGCCGCCGACACCGGCATTGATCACCCGGACGCGGCTCTCAGGGTAGCGGCGGGCCAGATCGCGCTCCAGCCGGAAGGGATAGCTCGCCTCGGGCCGCGGCGCGCCATAGCCCTGGGTGGACGAGGACCCGATGGCCAGCACCACCAGCGGCCGCCCCTCTTCCAGCTTCTCGTCCGTCACCGGCAGATCGCCCGCCAGATCCGGGCCGTCTTCCGGCACGCGGCAGACGCCGTCGATGCTGGTATCCAGGGCAAGGCCGAAGCTGCCGGCATCCTGTTCCGGTGCCGGCTTCGGCGTCGCCGCTGCCTCGGCAGCCAGTGCCTCAGGCGGCACCGCCGCCAGCCCCGGCAGGAGCATGGCGGCGGTAACGGTCAGCGGGCGAAGGACGTGGTGCAGCAGGCGGGTCATGATCAGGCGCGGACGGGACCGAAGGCCTTGGCCGGCGGGACGGCTGCCGACGGCGCCGCAGGCGCGGTGCGGGCAGGAGCCACGGTCGTACGAGCGGGCGTGGCGGTGCGGGCAGACGTCTGGGCAGTGCTGCGCTTCAACCATTCGAGGCCCCCGGCAAGCAGGACGAGAATGACGAGACCGGCAGACACGAGTACCACATCGAGAACCACGCCACCACCCAGCGGAACCCGGACCAGCTGCGCCGCCACCGCCAGCAGAGAGCCGGTGGCGAAGACCGCCAGACCCTGGCGCCCCATCACCGCGAAGGGGTTGTTGGCGCCCAGATCCCGCAGCCAGCGGCCGGCCGGCGAATAGGCAACGACATAGACCAGGGCCAGCAGATGCAGGATGCGCGGCAGGGTGACGAAGGTCTTGTCCTGACCATAAAGGAAGAAGGGGATCGGCAGCATGTCGCGCGCGGGATAGAAGGCCGCCAGCTTCATCGCCAGCGCCAGCACCAGATAGGCCGCCGCCAGCCACCAGGCCCAGGCCCGGTAGGGCACCACCTGCGCCCGGCCCAGAATGCCGGCACCGACCACGAAACCGATCGCGAAGACGAACTGCCAGGCCAGCGGGTTGAAGAACCAGCCGCCGCCATTCGGCCATTGCGGGGCGTTCATGCCGGTCATGTTGGCGACCACCCAGACCGTGGCCGAGGCCACGAGCATGGCGCCGACGCTGGCCCGTGCGATCAGCATCATCACCGGCAGGGCCAGCATGAAGCAGATATACATCGGCAGGATGTTGAAGTAGCCGGGCTGGTGGCCCAGCGTCACCACCCCCATCAGGCCGGCGGCGGGGTCATTGAAGATCGGGCCCAGATTGATCCAGGAATACAGCTCCGGATCGGCGGTGGCGCCGGCCATCCAGGCCACCAGCGCCGCCACCACGGCGATGCAGAAGACATGGACCAGATAGAGGTCGAAACCGCGCTTCGCCGCCTTGGCGCTGGCCAGCCAGGGCCGATCGGCGGTGAACTTGCGGAAATAGGCGAGCGCCGCCGCCAACCCTGCCAGGAAGACGAAGATTTCGGTCGCATCCGCGAATCCGAAGTTCCGGATCGTGATGTTTTCCAAAGGATTGCCCGGCACGTGATCGATGAAGATCATGGCCAGGGCAAGGCCCCGTACCGTATCGATCTCGTTCAGCCGGCCGCGGCGTATCGCGTCCATCGGTTTTGTCCTTGGTGAAAGTGGCCCGCTGCTTTACCAGCAACACCATTGCAACGCACCAGGCTTCAACCGGTACAGGGGCATAATGTGGATCCCCCGCGTCAAAAGCGGGGCAGGCCCGTGGCGGCCGTGACCATCCTTCCCCGCCCCCTGGGTCACCACCACAGGTCGAGCTGCTGCGATCCGGTAATGATCATTATGCCCATTATGCATTGGCGTCATGATCAGATCCGACATTATGATCTACCTGTGTTCCCGGTATGGTTGACTTTACCCGCCACACCGCCCTTCCCGGGGCGTTGTGGCGGGATTTTTCTTCCAGCCGAAACGCAACCCTTACGATGGTTTATAAGCATATTTACGCGTGAGGTGCCCATGAGCCAGGATCCGACTGCCGCCCCGTCCGCCATCGGCCAGCCGCCCCAGTCACCTCAGATACGCGACACACGTCCCGGGCTCGACCGGACAGCCCGCCTCGTGCTCATTGCAGCCGCCGTGGTGGTGACCATTTCGATGGGCGTGCGCCAGGCATTCGGCGTCTTCCTTACCCCCGTCGTCGCCGAACTCGGCATCGGTCGCGAGGTCTTCGGCTTTGCGATCGCCGTGCAGAACCTGCTCTTCGGGCTGATGCAGCCCTTCATCGGCATGATCGCCGACCGGTTCGGCCCCTCGCGCGTGGTGCTGGCGGGCACCGCCGCCTATGTGGCGGGGCTGGTGCTCGCCGCCTCGACCGGTTCCCCCACCGGGCTGATGGTCACGCTGGGCGTTGCTGTGGGCTTCGGCCTGGCCGGCACCAGTTTCGTGGTGGTTCTGGGTGCGGTCGGCCGGGCCGTGCCGGAAGCGCGACGGCCGCAATGCTTCGCCCTGGTCACGGCCGGCGGCTCTTTCGGCATGTTCGCGGTGGTCCCCGGCGCCTATGCCATGCTCGATGCCTTCGGCTGGCGGGATGCAATCCTGCTGCTCGCCATTGCCGCCAGCGCCATGGCCGCCTTCGGCTTCGCGCTCGACGGGGCGCGCCGGCGCAGGCCGCAGGGCGCCGCCGGGGCCGCGCCGGCCCCTGCCGCCCCGTCCGGTGCCGACACGCTGGGCAAGGCGCTTCACGAAGCCGCCCATAGCGGCAGCTTCTGGCTGCTGGCGCTCGGCTTCGGGGTCTGCGGCTTTCAGATCACCTTTATCGGCGTGCATCTGCCGGCCTGGGTCGGCGATGTCGGCATCCCCGGCTGGGTGGCGGCCTGGGCGCTGGGGCTGATCGGCGCCTGCAACATCGTCGGCGCCTATGTGCTGGGCAGCCTGGGCGCCCACTTCCGTGGCCGCAACATGCTGGTCGCCATCTATACCCTGCGCATGATCTTCGTGACGGCGGTGGTCGTTCTGCCGCCCTCGGCACCGCTGATCCTGGCCTTTGCAGTTCTGTTCGGCTTCACCTGGCTCGGCACCATCCCGCTCACCAGCGGCATGGTGGCACGGATCTTCGGACCGCGTTACCTTTCAACCCTTTACGGTGTTGTCTTCCTGTCGCATCAGGTCGGCGCCTTCCTCGGCGCCTGGGGCGGCGGCTATGCCTACGACCTGCTCGGTTCCTACGACGCGGTCTGGGCGGCCATGGCCGTCGTCTCGGCGATTGCGGCCCTGATGCACCTGCCGATTTCCGACCGGCCGGTGGTCCGGCAGCCGAAAGCCGCGTGAGCGGGACGTCGATCCGGGCTATACTTTCCGGATATCCCGTTACGGAGGCGAACGTGATGAGCGAAATGCTGCCCGTCGACCGGATGCATATGAGGCACGAAGCGGCGGAGGACGGAGCAACCGACGGCGACCGGCCTTTGCCGGCCTGGACCATTCATGCCGCCGCGATCGGCATCGGCCTCGTGCTCGGGGCCGCCCTCTACGGCTGGGGCCGCTATTCCGGCGTCATCTCCATGGACTGGGTGGGCCTGCTCTGCGGCTGAGCCGCAAGGCCAGGCCCGGCCCCCATCCCTTGGGTCACATCCCTTGGGTCAGACCCTCTCGACAATCAGCGCGATGCCCTGGCCGATGCCGATGCACATCGACACCAGGGCATAGCGCCCGCCGCGACGCTCCAGTTCGCGCAGCGCCGTCAGCGTGATCCGCGCGCCCGAAGCCCCCAGCGGATGGCCGACGGCGATCGCGCCGCCATTGGGGTTCACGCGGGCATCGTCATAGGCCAGATCCAGCTGCTTCAGGCAGCCCAGCACCTGGGTCGCGAAGGCCTCGTTGATTTCGATCACATCCATATCGGCAAGAGAGAGCCCGGCGCGGGCCAGTGCCTTGCGTGCCGCCGGCACCGGCCCCAACCCCATCACCCGGGGCTCCACCCCGGCCACCGCCGCCGCCACGATCCGCGCCCGGGGCTTCAGCCCGAAGCGCGCACCGGCCGCTTCGGTGCCCAGCAGCAGCGCCGCCGCACCGTCATTGATGCCCGAGGCATTGCCCGCCGTGACCACGCCATCGGCCGCCAGCGGCCGAAGCTTCGTCAGCGCCGCCATAGTGCTGTCAGGGCGCGGGTGTTCGTCGGCCGTCACCTCCAGCGCCGGCGCCTTGCGGCCCTGGTCGACGGTGACCGCCGTGATCTCGCCCTCGAAAAAGCCGGCCGCGCGTGCCGCTTCATAGGTCGCCTGCGACCGCGCCGCGAAGGCGTCGCTCTCCTCGCGACCGATGGCCAGGTCGCGGGCGATATTGTCGGCGGTCTCGGGCATGGTGTCGCCGCCATAGGCCGCGATCACCTTCGGGTTCGGGAAGCGGGCGCCGATGGCGCTGTCATAGACCTTGAAGTCGCGGCCGAAAGCCTGTTCCGATTTGGCGACCACGAAGGGCGCGCGGGTCATGCTTTCCACCCCGCCCGCGATCATCAGTTCGCCATCGCCCAGGCGGATGGCACGCGACGCATCGATCACCGCCGCCATGCCGCTGCCGCAAAGCCGGTTGACGGTCTGTGCCGCCACCTCCACCGGCAGGCCGCCCATCAGCGCGCCGTGGCGGGCGACGTTGCGGGCATCCTCGCCGGCCTGGCAGGCGCAGCCGGCGATCACATCCTCGATCGCGGTCGGGTCGACGCCGGTCTTTGCCATCAGCGCCCGGATCACCTGGCCCAGCAGGTCGTCGGGGCGGATGCGCGACAGCACGCCGCCCTGGCGGCCGAAGGCACTGCGCAGGCCGTCGAAGATGAAGGCGTCGGTGGTGGCGGACATGGGAACGGTTCCTCCGGGCTTTTCTCTGGTCTTGTCTCAGGCTTCGTCGCGGGTCAGCGGCAGGCCCAGGCGGGCGCGGCGCGACAGCCAGGGGCTGGGCCGGTAGCGCGGATCGCCGGTGGCCGCCAGCAGCCCGTCCAGCACCGTCAGCACATGGGCAGCCCCCAGACTGTCCCCCAGGCGGAGCGGCCCCTTGGGATAGCCGAGGCCCAGCTCCACCGCCGGGTCGATATCGGCCGGGGCGGCGATGCGCATCTGGGCGATTTCGCAGCCGACATTCACGATCTGGGCGGCGATGCGCTGGGCGACGAAACCGGCACTGTCGCGGATCCGCGTCACCGGCACGCCGCCCTGTTCCAGCCGCACCGCCATGCCCTCTGCCAGCGCTGCATCCGTGGCGGGCGAGGTCATCAGGGTCAGCCGCCGCTCGAAGCCGAACAGCGGGTCGATCGCCAGCGCCCGGGCCGGATCGACCCCCGCCTCCAGCGCCGCCGTGGTGCAGTCGGTTCCAAGCGGCAGCAGCAGGGCGATCGCGCCCTTGCCCGGCCGGTCGCCCGCATCCACCTCCATGCCGGCCCGCGCCACCAGCTCCTGCGCCGCCGCCCGCCAGGCCGGATCGGCGGCGGGCCCCACCCAGACCGGCCCGTCGACCGCGCGGCCGGCCAGCGGGTCGGGCTCGGGGTCCGGCTCGATCCGCGCGCGCCCGTTCTCATACGTATAGAAGCCCGCGCCGGATTTCCGCCCCAGCAACCCGGATTCCATCCGGTTGCGGCCGATCGGCGACGGGCGGAAGCGCGGCTCCTGGAAGAACTGATTGTAGATCGATTCCATCACCGGCTGCGAGACGTCGAGCCCGACCAGATCGAACAGCTCGAACGGCCCCATGCGGAACCCGGCCGCGTCGCGCATGATCCGGTCGATATCCACCGGCCGCGCCACCCCGTCCTGCAGGATGCGCAGCGCCTCCACCCCGAAACCGCGGCCGGCATGATTGACCAGAAAGCCGGGGCTGTCGGTGACATTGGCCGGCAGATGGCCGGTACGGCCCGCCAGATCGGTCAGGGCCGCGGTCACCCAGGGGGCGGTGCGGGCGCCCGCCACCACCTCGACGATCTTCATCAGCGGCACGGGATTGAAGAAATGGAAGCCCGCCACACGCTCGGGCAGCGCGCAGGCCGCCGCGATCGCAGTCACCGACAGCGACGAGGTGTTGGAAGCCAGGATGCAGTCCGGCCCCACCGCCGGTTCCAGATCACGGAACAGCGTGCGCTTGACCTCCAGCGCCTCGACGATCGCCTCGACCACCAGATCGGCGCCTGCGAACGAGGCCGGAACGGCCTCCACAACCTTCAGCCGACCCAGGGTTGCATCGATGTGATCCTGGTCACACTGGCCCTTTGAAGCCTTGCGTGCCAGCATGTCGGCGATGAAGCCGCGTGCCGCATCGGCTGCGCCCGGCTTCGCATCGGCCAGGCGGACCTCGACCCCGGCTTCGGCCAGAACCTGGGCGATGCCGCGGCCCATGGATCCGGTGCCGATCACCCCGGCGATATCGATCCGGCGGGGGGCGGAAGTCTCGGTTCGGGCAGCGAAATCGGTCACGGGCGGGGTCCTCCGGCAGGCGCCGCCATGCGATTTCCGCAGGGCGGACTCATATTCCATCGCGTTGACGGGGAGGTTAGGCAGTGTCAGATTGGCCTGCAACCGCAATCCATCAGCATGCGCATCCGCGGAATTTGCCCGAGACCAAGCTTCGTCCGGACAATTTTCACGGGTAAACGACGGAGCGGCGGGGTATGAATTCCGGCAGACGATCGGAAGCGCCCCAGGGGAGGAAGTTGGGAGTACAGGCATGCGCAAACGTGCCGAGATCGAGCCCATTGCAGAGCTCGACCCGGAAGAAGCCGCCCGCGATCGGAATTTCGTGACGGCATTGGCCCGCGGGCTCGAGGTGCTGCGCGCCTTCCGCGTCGGCAACCAGCCCATGGGCAATCAGGAACTGGCCGAGATCACCGGCCTGCCCAAGCCCACGGTCTCGCGGCTCACCTATACGCTGACCAGGCTGGGCTATCTGTCCTATAACGAGCGGATCGGCAAGTACCGCCTGGGTTCGGCCGTGCTGACGCTGGGCTACAGCATGCTGGCCGGGCTGACGGTGCGCGACATCGCACGTCCCCTGCTGCAGGAGATCGCCGACTATTCCGGCGTGTCGGCAGCCTTGGGCGACCGCGACCGGCTGAACGTGCTCTATGTCGAATGCTGCCGGGCCGATACCGCGGTCACGCTGCGCCTCGACGTGGGCTCGCGGATCCCGATTGCGACCAGCGCCATCGGCCGCGCCTTCCTCGCCGGCCTGCCCGAGCAGGAGCGCGGCTTCCTGATGGAGCACATCCAGCGCCGTTCCGGCGCCGAATGGCCCAAGATCAAGGAAGGTATCGTGCAGGCGCTGGACGAGGTGAATGCCCGCGGCTTCTGCACCTCGATCGGTGAATGGACCACCGGCGTCAATGCCGTGGGCGTGCCGCTGCGCCGGCCCTCGGGCGGACTGATGGCGATCAATTGCGGCGGCCCCAGTTTCATCGTCCATCGCGAGCGGATCGAGAAGGATATCGGCCCCCGTCTGGTGCGCATCGCCCAGCAGATCGAAGCCTCGCTGGTCCGCCGCTGACCGCCACCCCCCCAGGACCGACGCCCCCAGGAGTTGCAGACCCGACATGACCGGACGCCCCACCATCGTCTCGCCCGCCTCCCCGCCCGATGCGGTGGAACTGGCCGCAATCCTGGCCGAGGGTGAGCCGCCGGGGGCCTATAACGGTCTGATCGGCACCAGGCTCGTCCGCTGGCAGCCCGATTACGCCGAGGTCTCGATCGCGCTCGGCCCCCAGCACCTGAACCGTGCCGGCGTGCCCCATGGCGGGGTGATCGCCTCGATGCTCGACAGCGCCTGCGGCTATGCCGGCAATTACTGCCCCGACCCCGCGCGGGCGCGCTATTGCGTCACCCTGTCGCTCACCATCGGCTTCATCTCCCAGACCCGCGGCAGGCTCCTCACCGCCCGCGGCCGGGTGATGGGCGGCGGCCGCAAGATCTTCATGGTCACGGGCGAAGTCACCGACGAGACCGGCGCGCTCATCGCCTCGGCCCAGGGCACCTTCCGCTATCGCGGCGGCAGCGAATCGCTCGAAGGCGTGCCGCGGGGCTGACCGCCGATCAGATCCCCTGAACGATCCGCCTGACCGGCGCCCCATCCAGCCAGGCGGCCACCGCCTCGGCGGTCTGGCGATAGAAGATGCGGAAGTTCTCGGCCGTCACATAGCCCAGATGCGGGGAGACCACCACCGTCGGCAGCTGCCGGAACGGGTGGTCGGCGGGCAGCGGTTCCCGGTCGTAGACATCGAGGCCCGCGCCGGCCAGGCGGCCGGTCGAGAGGGCGTCGATCAGTGCCGCCTCGTCGACGATCGGCCCGCGCGAGGTGTTGATCAGCACCGCCCCCGGTTTCATCATCCCGAGCGCCGCCGCATCGACCAGCCCGCGCGACCGGTCGCCCAGTTTCAGATGGATGGTGACGATATCCGCCGTCGCCAGCAGATCCTCTTTCGAGGTCAGCGCTGCGCCCACCTCCCGGCACCGCGCCTCGGTCAGATTGGGGCTCCAGGCCACGACCTTCATGCCGAAGGCCTGCGCCACCTCTGCCACCCGTCCGCCCAGCCGGCCAAGGCCCAGCACGCCCAGGGTCTTGCCCTCCAGCCCCCGTCCCATCACCGTCTGCCAGGGCTGCCCCGCCTTCATGCGGGCGCTTTCGGCGCCGGCCCCGCGCATCACCTCCAGGATCAGCGCGAAGGTCAGCTCCACCGTGGGTGCCGCCAGGCCTTCGGTGCCGCAGACCGTGATGCCCTGTGCCCCGGCCGCCTCGGTGTCGATCGCGGCATTGTGCATGCCGGTGGTGACTATCAGGCGCAGATCCGGCAGCCGTTCCAGCACCCGTGCCGGCAGGGGCGTGCGCTCGCGCATCACGCAGACGATGTGGAACCCGGCGAGCGCCGCCACCACCGCCTCCTCGTCGGCAAAGCCGGTATGGAAGACCGTCAGCGCCGCCCGGTCTTCCACCGCCGACCAGTCGGCGAAGCCGGTTGCGACATCGTGGTAATCGTCCAGGATCGCGCAGCGATACCGCATCGGTCTTCTCCTGCCTGCAAACGCCACGAACCGCCGCGGCACCGGCCGGCGGCGGTTCGACAGGGATGATACAGGAGATCGGGGCGGAAGGTTCCGGTCAGATGAACAGCTTGCGCAGCTGGCTTGAAATCACGTCCAGCAGGCTGACCATGACGATGATCATGATCATCACCGCGCAGGTCTCGGCGAAATAGAAGCCGCGGATCGCTTCCCACAGCACCACGCCGATGCCGCCGGCACCGACCATGCCGACCACCGTGGCCGAGCGGACATTGCTTTCGAAACGGTAGAGCGAATACGACACCCAGAGCGGCAGAACCTGCGGGATCACGCCATAGATCACTTCGGCCAGCGGCCCGGCACCGGTGGCGCGGATGCCCTCCACCGGCCGCGGGTCGATCGCTTCCACGGCTTCCGAGAACAGCTTGGCCAGCACGCCGGTGGTATGGACGAACAGTGCCAGCACGCCGGCGAAGGGGCCGAGGCCCACCGCCACCACGAACAGCATGGCGAAGACCATTTCGTTGATGGCGCGCAGCGCATCCATCATCCGCCGCACCGGCTGCACCACCCAGACCGGCGCCACGTTCGACGACGACAGGATGCCGAAGGGAATGGCAAAAACAACCGCCAGCACCGTGCCCCAGAGCGCCAGCTGAATGGTGACCAGCAGCTCGTCCAGATAGAAGCGCCACTGGTGGAAATTCGGCGGGAAGAACTCGGCCCCGAACACGCCCATATTGCCGGCATCGCGGAACAGGTCCAGCGGCCGCATCTCGGCGCCGTCCCAGGACCAGACCAGCACGGCGGCGAGCAGGCCATAGGTAACGTAGCGCAGCAGCGATCCCTTGAGGTCGCGCGGCGGCGTGATGCCGGGCGTGCGGGGCTGGGCAAGATCGGTCATGGCGGCCGGAACTTTCAGAGAAAACGACGTCGATGGTCGAGACTGGTCTGACATGAAGAACGACCGGCGGCGCGGGGAGCCGCCGGTCGCTTGAGGCCGATGGATCACGAAGCCTTGGCGGCCTTCTCGATCTCGGCGGCGCGCTTGTTCAGCGCGTCGAGCTGGGCGTCGATCTCGGCGATCTTCTTCGCCTTCTCGTCGGCGGCCATGGCCGTATCGGCCTCGAGCTTCGCCTTCGAGCGGAACAGCTCCAGCTGACGGATCGGGATCAGCTGGTCGTTGCTGCTCTTGCGGAACGGCGCCCAGGTCAGACCCTGCAGAACCGCCTTTTCCTTCTCGGCGTCCGGGCCCTCGACACCATAGGTCAGGAAGAAGCTCGCGATCTTCTCCTTGGCCTCGGCCGGCAGGCTGGTGCGCCACACGATCGGGTCGGCCGGGATCAGCGGCGACTTCCAGATCACCTTGATCTGCTTGGCCTTCTCGGGGAAGGTCTTCTCAAGGCGGGCCATGTTCTCGGTGTTGTTGGTCGCAACGTCGACCTGGCCGTTGGCAACCGCCAGCGCATTGGTCTCGTGGTTCGCCGCCAGCGTCCGCTTGAAGGCGGTGCGGGCATCCACATTGTTCTGGGCGAAGACGTAGTAGCTCGGCACCAGGAAGCCCGAGGTCGAGTTGGGATCGCCGTTGCTGAAGGTCAGATCCTTGGCCTTGGCCAGCATGTCCTCGACCGAGTTCAGGTCGGTGCGGTCGGCCTGGGTGATCAGCAGCGACCAGTAGCCGGGCGACCCGTCGGCCGCAACCGTCTGGGCGAAGATCTCGCCGCCGGCGCGGTCCACCGCTTCCATGGCCGACTTGTTGCCGTACCAGGCGACGTCGACCTTGTCGAAGCGCATGCCCTGGATGATGCCGGCATAGTCAGGCGCAAAGAAGGCCTTCACCTCGACGCCCAGCTTGCGCGACATGTCGGCCAGGAACGGGTCCCACATGGTCTTCAGGTTCTGGGTCGACTCGGTCGAGATGATGCCGAAGTTGATCTCCTTCATCGAGGTGATCTTCATGTCTTCGGCAGCGGCGGCCGGCAGGGCCGAACCGACGGCGATGGCGGCCGCCACGGCCACCTGGGTCAGACGCTTCAGGAACATGGGGTGCATGCCTTCCATGGGGCGTGGGATGCGTGAGGCGGAAGCGTTGGGTGGCAGGGCGCGGCGTCAGACCGCCAGCGCCTGCCCCGCAGAAGCAGAGGCAGCGGCCGGTGCGGCGCGATCGCGCGCAGGCAGGCCGATATCCTCGATCTCGGTCCCGTAAAGACGGGCGAGCATGTCGTTGGTCAGCGCGGCAGACGGGCCGTCATAGACCAGCCTGCCCTTCGAAAGCGCGATCACCCGCGAGCAGTAGCGGAGCGCGTAATCCACCTGGTGCAGCGAGACCACGACGGTGGTGCCGTCCTCGACATTGATCCGGGCGAGCGTGTCCATCACCCGCCGGGCGCTTTCCGGGTCCAGAGACGCGATCGGCTCGTCGGCCATGATCACCTCGGCCTGCTGGACCAGCGCCCGGGCGATCGCCGCCCGCTGCTGCTGGCCGCCCGACAGGGTGGAGGCGCGGCGATGAGCCCATTCGGCGATGCCGACCCGCTCCAGCGACGCCAGCGCCCGCATGCGGTCGTCGCGCCGGAAGCGCCCCGTGATCACCCGCCAGAGCGGCAGGTTGCCGAGCGTGCCGGTCAGCACATTGGTGATCACCGTCAGCCGGCCGACCAGGTTGAACTGCTGGAAGACCACGCCGATCCGGGCGCGGCGCCGGCGGATGTCGCGGGCGATGCGGCCGTTCTTCTGCACCGAACCGCCCAGCATGCGGAT
Organism: Tistrella mobilis; assembly: GCF_039634785.1. Taxonomy (NCBI): domain Bacteria; kingdom Pseudomonadati; phylum Pseudomonadota; class Alphaproteobacteria; order Geminicoccales; family Geminicoccaceae; genus Tistrella; species Tistrella mobilis. The sequence goes on from NZ_JBBIAB010000010.1 coordinate 181,292, forward strand.
CTCGCCGCCTTCCGTGCGGTCCGAGGCGATCAGGCCGGAAAGATGGCGCATCAGCGTCGACTTGCCCGAGCCCGAGGCACCGATCAGGGCGACCATTTCGCCCCGGGCGACCTGGAAGCTCACGCCGTCCAGCGCACGATGGCCACGGAACGTCTTGGTCAGGCGCGCCACCTCGATGGCGGGTGCGCTGGCGCTGTCGGTCATCGCCGGTCGGTCCTTCCGAATGTCCTGCATCGGGGGGCAATGTCGTCCCGCGCAGGGGTTCCCCCCGTCGGATACGTCCCGGTCGGGCCGGCCAGGCGGGTTCAGATCACCTGCGGCCGTACCCCGGGCGGCCACATTGCGCGGCCCCGTCGGCTATCTGATTAGCCGGCTTCGATGACGTTTCGGTGACGACGCGGTAAAGCATTGATGAAGGGCCGCCCCCATGGCATCACGGAGCTGCCGGAGGGCCCCGCCCCCTAGACAAATCCTTGATACACATCCGCAATTCCGGATCTATCCGGAAGGATGTCGCCCCTTGGTCTTCAGGAGATCCGCGCCGATGCCGGTACCGTACCGTGCCGCCCTTTACGTCATGCCCGGCACCTCGGATCCGCTGGGGGCCTTCGGGGCTGCCTGGCTCGGCCGCGCGGCAGATGGCGGGCCCCTGGCGCCGCGCCCGGCGGTACCGGAGAACTGGTCCGTCGACGCCCTCGATGCCGTGACGGCAGAGCCGCGGCGCTATGGCTTCCATGCCACCCTGCGCGCGCCCTTCCGCCCGGCCGAAGGCGTCGATCTGGACGCCATCGAGGCCCGGGCGGCGGAGCTTGCCGCCGCCCTGCCCCGGGTGGTGATCCCGCAAGGGCTGCAGCTCCGCCGGATCGCGCATTTCCTGGCGCTGGTGCCGGCCGCGCGCTCGGACGCGCTGCAGGATTTCGCCGCCCGGATCGTGGAGGGCACCAATGATCTGCGCCGGCCGCTCGATGCCGGGGACCGGGCGAAACGGCTGGCCAAAAGCCGCCTCACCCCGCGGCAGATCGAACTGATGGACCGCTGGGGCTACCCCCATGTGCTGGAGGATTTCCGCTTCCACATGACCCTGACCGGCCGGTTGCCCGAAGACGAGCCGGCGGTTGCCCGGCTGTTCGATGCCCTGGCCGGCGCCACCGCGGCTTTTGCCACCCGGCCCTTCGTCATCGATGCCATTGCAGTCGCCGTGGAAGCCGCGCCGGGCGCGCCCTTCATTTGCCACCGCCGCTTCGCGCTCCGCGGTTGATGCGGCAGACGCAGGATGGGATGCTGACACGTCAACGACAACGACGCAAAAGCGCGACATCCCCCTACCGCATCCGAAGGCAGAATTTCCATGAAGGGCAAGGTCATCGGCTTCGACAGCCGGACGGGCACGGGCGCCATCGAAGGCGAAGACGGCCTGCGCTATGAATTTTCGGGCACCGAATGGCGAAGCGTCATCCGCCCCGAAAGCGGTGTTCCGGTCGATTTCCACCCCGAGGGCCAGATGGCCCAGGCGATCTTTCCGGTGCAGGCGCCGGCCGCCGCCCGGGGCGGGGACGGCTTCTCGTGGTGGGCGTTCTATTTCTCGTTCCGCGGCCGCACCACCCGCAAGCCCTATTGGCTGTATCTGATCCTGCCGGTCTTCGTGATCAGCATCCTGTTGACCCTGCTCGATGTGGGCCTCGGCACCTACAATGCCGAAACCGGGGGCGGGCTGTTCAGCGGGCTGTTCTCTCTGGCCGCAATCTGGCCCAGCCTCGCGATCGGCGCCCGCCGCTGCCATGATCGCGGCCGCAGCGGCTGGTTTCAGCTGATCATGCTGATCCCGCTGATCGGCTGGATCTGGCTGCTGGTCGAAATCGGCTTCCTGCGCGGCACCGAGGGTCCGAACCGGTTCGGTCCCGACCCTCTGCACACCGGCTACTGATACATTACCCGCGGCCGACGCATACAGACGACCGGCAGCCGTCAGCCGTCGATCGCGCGGATGAAGGCGGCAACGGCGTCGTCCAGCGCGCCGCCATTGTCGACCACAACCACATCGGGCCCGGCGGGCATCTCCGCCCGGGCCCGGGCCAGGCGGCGCCGGATATCCTCCGGCGTCTCCCGGCCGCGGGCGGCCAGCCGTTCGGCCAGCACCGCATCAGGGGCATCGACCACCACGATCCTGACCGGCGCCGCCCGCCGCCGGGCATCGTCCAGCACCGCACGCGACACATTGGCGACCACCGTCAGCCCGTCGCGCCGCGCCGCCGCAACCGTCGCCGGAATGCCGTAGCAAAGGCCGTGGGCCTGCCAGTGCAGCAGGAAGTCGCCGGCCGCCGCCCGGGCCTGGAAGCCGGCGACGGTTTCGGGCTCGTGATCCTCGCCCCCGGCATCAGCCGGGCGGGTGATCACCCGCCGGACGAAGAGATGACGGCCGCGCGGGGCCAGTTCGGCCCGCGCGCGCTCCATCAGCGTATCCTTGCCCGCACCCGACGGCCCCACCACCAGGCAGAGCAGGCCCCCGGTCTCACCTTCGGCCGCATCCATGATCAGAGCACCTGCCGGCCGCGCCGCCAGACGTTCCGGATCAGCGGCACATGGCCATCGACCACGGCGAAGCGCACCAGATCGGCCTGTGCGCCGGCCGCGATCCGGCCGCGATCGTCCAGCCCGACCGCGCGTGCCGGAATGTCGGTGACGGTGCGAATGGCGGCTGCCAGCCCCACCCCCTCCACATCCGCCAGCATCATGGCCGCATGCAGCAGGCTCGCCGGCACGTAATCCGACGACAGCACGTCGAGCAGCCCGGCTTCGGCAAGCGCCCGGGCCGAGACATTGCCGGAATGAGAGCCGCCCCGCACCAGATTGGGCGCCCCCATCAGCACCGCCATGCCGGCGGCCTTCGATGCGCGCGCCGCCTCGATGGTGGTCGGGAACTCGGCCACCGAACAGCCATCGGCCTCGGCCTCGGCCACATGGTCGGCCGTGGCGTCGTCGTGAGAGGCGAGCGCATAGCCGCGGGTCCGCGCCTGCGCCACCACATAGGCGCGGTTGGCGGGCGCGTATTCCGCCTGCATGCGCTTCTGGTTGACGATCATCTCCTCGATCTCGTCGGGACCCACACCGTGCTTGCCCATGTAGTATTCGCGGTATTTCGCCTCGTCGACGAACTGCCGCTGGCCGGGGGTGTGGTCCATGATCGACAGCATGCCGGTCAGCGGATGACCGACCAGCGGCTCGACCAGCGCCTGCATCCGTTCATGGGCGATCTCGCAGCGCAGATGCAGAAGATGGTCGACGCGGAGCAGGTCGCGGGCCTTGGCATCGGCCACCGCCTCGATCATGTCGGCCAGATCGCGCGCCCGGTTGCCCTGTTTCAGATCGCCGATGGTCACGGCGTCGAAGACCGTTGTGATGCCGGCCGCAGCCAGTTCCGCATCATGTGCCCGCACGGCCGGCAGCGACGGCCAGCGCACCCCCGGCCGCGGCGCGAAATGCCGCTCCAGATTGTCGGTGTGCAGCTCCACCAGCCCCGGGATCAGATGATCGCCCTCAAGGTCGATCGCGCCGGCAAGGCCCGAAACCCCTTCGGCCAGTTCGACGATACGACCCTCTGCCACCACCACGGTCGCCCGCGGCAGCACGGTTTCGGGCGTCACCACCCGGGCATTGGTCAGGATGGTCTGGGCGGTCATGCGGCGGCTCCGGCGGGGGTGAGGGGCAGAAGGCGGGTCGCCAGGCGGTCGCGCACCGCCCGGTCGTGGAAGATGGCGACGATCGCGGCACCATTGCTGCGGGCGGCTTCGATCAGCCCGCAGGCCGCATCGACATTGCCGGCATCCAGAGAGGCGGTCGGCTCGTCCAGCAGCAGCACCGGATGGCCGGCGGCCAGGCCGCGGGCGATGTTCACCCGCTGCTGCTCGCCGCCCGAGAACGTAGCGGGCGGCAGCGACCACAGCCGTTCGGGCAGGTTCAGCGCCGTCAGCAGTTCGGCCGCGCGCGCCTCGGCCTCGGCCGCCCCCGCCCCGCGCCGACGCAGCGGCTCGGCGACGATCCTGAGGGTTGCGACACGCGGGATCACCCGCAGGAACTGGCTGACATAGCCCATGGTCCGGCGGCGGACATCCAGCACCTCGCGCGGCTCCGCCCTGCACATGTCGACCACATCTGCGCCATGGCGGACCAGAACCCGGCCCTGATCGGCCAGATAATTGGCATAGAGGGTTTTGAGCAGGGTGCTCTTGCCGGTCCCGGAAGGGCCGTCCAGCACCACGCATTCGCCGGGCGCCACTTCCAGATCGACCCGATCGAGCACCGGCAGCCGCACGCCGCCCTGGGTGTGGAGCACGAAGGTCTTGGAGATGCCTTCGGCCTTCAGCCGCCAGCCATCCGCGACCGGCATCGCCGTTCCGGCCAAATCTTGCGTCATCGGGGTCACCATCGGATCAGACCTGGAGCACGGAAGAGACGAGCAGCTGGGTATAGGGGTGCTGCGGGTCGTCGAGGATCTGGTCGGTCAGCCCCTGTTCCACCACCCGGCCGCGGCGCATCACCATCAGCCGGTCGGCGAGCAGACGGGCGACCGCCAGGTCGTGGGTGACGATCAGCACCGACAGGCCCAGATCCTCGTTCAGTTCGCGGATCAGGTCGAGCAGCCGCGCCTGCACCGAAACGTCGAGCCCGCCGGTCGGCTCGTCCATGAACACCAGCCTGGGACCGATCACCAGATTGCGGGCGATCTGCAGGCGCTGCTGCATGCCGCCGGAAAAGGTGCGCGGCAGGTCGTCGATCCGCCCGCCGTCGATTTCCACCCGTCCCAGCCAGTCGAGCGCCCGGTCGCGGATCCGGCCGTAATGCCGCGCACCGGTCGCCATCAGCGGTTCGCCGACATTGGCACCGGCGGAAACATCCAGCCGCAGCCCGTCGCGCGGGTTCTGGTGGACGATGCCCCATTCCTCGCGCGCCAGCCGGCGACGCTCGGCCTCGCCCATGGTCACCACGTCATGGGTGGCGCCGGCGCGGTCGGTGTAAAGCGCCCGTCCGCCATCGGTCTCGATCCGCCCCGACAGCATGCCGAGCAGCGTGGTCTTGCCCGACCCGCTCTCGCCCACGATGCCCAGCACCTCTCCCGGCCACATCCGGAACGAGACGTCGGTGCAGGCGATGGCGGTGCCGTAGCGCTTCTCCAGCCCCTCCACCGCCAGCAGCGGCCGGGCGGGGGACAGGGTCTCGGCGGCCTTTGCGATCGCGTTCATCGCGCGCCCTCCTCGCCCGGATGGAACGGGGCATCCATGCCCGGCCCCTCATGGCCGGCCTCGCGCCGGCTGGTGCAGTGATCGGTGTCGGAACAGACGAAGATACGCCCGCCCCGGTCGTCGACGATCACCTCGTCCAGATAGCTGTCGGTGGCACCGCACAGCGCGCAGGGCCGGTCCCAGCCTTCCACGTCGAAGGGGTGGTCCTCGAAATCCAGGCTGCGCACGGTGGTATGGGGCGGGATCGCATAGATCCGCTTCTCGCGCCCGGCGCCGAACAGCTGCAGGAAGGGCGCATCGTCCAGCTTGGGGTTGTCGAATTTGGGAATGGGCGACGGCCGCGCCAGATGCCGCCCCGCCACCATCACCGGATAGTCATAGGTGGTGGCGATGCGGCCATGGCGGGCGATGTCTTCGTAGAGCTTCACATGCATCGCGCCATATTCCGCCAGCGCATGCATGCGACGGGTCTCGGTCTCGCGCGGCTCCAGCCAGCGCAGCGGTTCCGGGATCGGCACCTGATAGACCAGGATCTGGTCTTCCGTCAGCCGGGCCTCGGGCACGCGGTGGCGGGTCTGGATGATGGTCGCCTCGCGCGTCCGCTCGGTGGTCGCCACCCCGGCGGTGCGGGCGAAGAAGCGGCGGATCGACACGGCGTTGGTGGTATCGTCCGCCCCCTGGTCGATGACCTTGAGCACGTCGTCCCGGCCAAGCACGGCGGCGGTCACCTGGATACCGCCGGTGCCCCAGCCATAGGGCAGCGGCATTTCGCGGCTGGCGAAGGGCACCTGATAGCCGGGGATGGCGACGCCTTTCAGGATCGCCCGGCGGATCATCCGCTTGGTCTGCTCGTCCAGATAGGCGAAGTTGTAGCCGTCGGCGCTGCTGCCATCGGCGTCAGCGGCAAGAACGGTGGTCGTCGCGGGGGAGGTCATTCTGCCGCGTCCCTGTCCTGGTCGTCAGCGTCCTGGTCGTCAGCGTCCTGGTCGTCAGCGTCCTGTCGGCCACCATGCCGCTCGCCATGCGCGCGGCGCAGGCGGCGGACCATGTCGAGTTCCGACTGGAAATCGACGTAATGCGGCAGCTTCAGATGCTGCACGAAGCCCGAGGCTTCGACATTGTCGGCGTGGTAGAGCACGAATTCCGGATCCTGGGCCGGGCCCATCACCGCCTCGCCCAGCTCGCCCGCGCGCATCGCCCGGTCGACCAGCGCCATGGCCATGGCCTTGCGTTCGACCTGGCCGAAGCCCAGCCCGTAGCCGCGGGTGAATTGCGGCGGCGCCGCCGCCGTGCCCCGGAACTGGTTGATCATCTGGCATTCGGTCAGCTCGATCTCGCCGATCTCGACCGCAAAACCCAGCTCTTCGGGGACCATCTCGACGGCGACCCGGCCGATGCGGATCTCGCCCGCGAAGGGATGGCTGTTGGCATAGCCGCGCTGGGTCGAATAGCCGAGCGCCAGCAGAAAACCCTCGTCGCCGCGGGCCAGGCTCTGCAGCCGCAGCGCCCGGTCGGCCGGGAAGTCCAGCGGCTCGCGGGTGAGGTCGGGGACCGTCTCTTCGTCCTCGTCCACGGCGGGCAGCTCGCGCTCGATCAGCCCTTCATGGTTCAGCAGATCGGTGACCCGCGGCATGGCGTCGTCCAGGGGCTCGGCCAGCGGCAGAACCGGTTCCGGGGCGCTGCCGCCCGCCAGCAGGCCGAAATCCAGCAGGCGATGGGTATAGTCGAAGGTCGAGCCCAGCACCTGGCCGCCCGGCAGATCCTTGAAGGTGGCCGAGATGCGCCGGGCGATCGCCATGCGCGCGGTATCGACCGGCTCCGTCGCACCGAAGCGCGGCAGGGTGGTGCGATAGGCCCTGAGCAGGAAGATCGCTTCGACCAGGTCGCCCTGGGCCTGTTTGATGGCGAGCCCGGCGAGTTCGGGATCATAGACCGAGCCTTCGGTCATCACCCGGTCGACCGCCCGGCCCAGCTGGCCGGTGATCTGGTCGACGCCAAGCTCCGCCACCTGCGGGTCGCCGCGGCGGTCTTCCGCCAGCAGCCGGTGGGCATTGGCGATCGCCGCCTCGCCGCCCTTGACCGCAACATACATCGGATCAGCCCTCCGGGGTGATGCGGGTGGTGCGCGGCAGGGCCGCCAGCCGGTCGCCCGCCGTCAGCACGATATCCAGGCCGCGGGGATAGAGCGGCGCCAGCGCCGCGCGGGCGGCAACGAAGCCGGCCGGCAGCCCGGTCACAGCCAGATGCGCCGCCCCGTCGATACCGGGCCCTTCCAGCCGCCAGCCGGCGGCCGTTGCGGTCGACAGCGTCTCGACCTCGATCACCAGCGTGGTGGAGCGGTCGGGATAGGCATCGGTGCCGAGGGCGAAACGATCGGGCGCCGGCATCGTCTCGGGATCGCCGATCACCGCGAAGGCCGCCTTGTCGGGGGCGACCGCCAGCGGTGCGCCGGTGTGAAAGCGCAGATAAGGCAGCGCCGGGGCCGAGACCCGGTCCAGCCAGACGGGGGTGTCGTGATCGGCCAGCGCCAGCAGCACGGCGGCGGCGGCGCGCGACAGCGGCCGGTCCAGCCCCGGCACCGCCGTCACCCTGGCGATACGGCCGGGGCGGGCCATGGCGTCCAGCACGGCGCGAAAGGTGGTCTGGGCATCGCCGACCGGGTCGGGGAAGCCGGGGGCAAGGCTGGCGAGCGGGGCCGCCGCCGGCATGTCAGGGCTCAGGCTCATCCGTGTCACTCCCCGCGCACCATGGTGAAGAACTCCACCCGGCTCGCCGCCGCCTTGCGTGAGGCCAGGGCCCGGGCTGCGGCCTGTTCCGCCGCCAGCGGCTCGACCAGGTCGCGCATCAGCTGCGGGCCGTGGGACCCGGTCTGGAGCAGCGCGTCCAGAACCGCCACCAGTTCGGCCTTCACCCGGTCGCGCCCGGCGACATAACCGACCCCGGCCTCACCGTCCTTCAGCCGCACCACGGCGCGCGAGACGGTCATCTCGCCCAGATTGAACCGGGCCCCTGCCCCGCCCGCGCGGCCGCGGACCATGGCCAGACCGGTTTCCGGGCGGCGCAGGGCCACCGCCCCCGCCAGCACACCGGCCCGGCCGCCGGGCAGATCATCCAGCGCCGCCTGCAACCGGCCACGATCGGCACGGGCCAGCACCGCCAGCCAGCGCCTGCGCGCCACCTGATCCGCCGCCTCGCCGGCCGTTTCCGCCGTGCCGCCGGCCGTTTCCGCCGTGCCGCCGGCCATTCCCGCCGTCATCGTCATCGGACTTGTTCCTTCCGTACCCGCGTCGAAGCGGATGTCGACAACCTGGTATATTTGTATAGACATCCGTATCTCTTATGGGCATGATGCCTCCATCACCGCCCGAGGGCAAGCCCGGGAGGGTGACGTTTGCATGACGCTGCGGTACCGCAGCAGGACCAGAAGGGGGATCGGATGGCCATCGACCGGGAACCGGGGGTGACGCTCTGGCGGCAGATCGAACGGGTGCTCGCCGACGAGATTCAGCGCGGCATCATGACGCCGGGTGCCCAGCTCGCCACCGAACACCAGCTGGCGGAACGCTTCGGGGCCAACCGCCACACCGTCCGCCGCGCGATCCGCGAATTGAAGACCCGCGGCTTGATCCGGGTGGAACAGGGTCGCGGCACCTTCGTGCATGAAAACGTGATGGACTACGCCCTGGGGCCCCGCACCCGGTTCAGCGCCAATCTGAAAGCGCAGGAGCGGCGCCCCGCCGGCATGCTGCTGGAAGCGGCCGCCGTTGCCGCCACCGGCCGCATCGCCGAGGGGCTGGGCGTTCCGGAAGGGGCGCCGCTGATCTATCTCACCACCCTCTCCTTCGCCGACAACGTGCCGGTCAGCCTGGGGCGGCATTACCTGGATTTCGAACGCTTCCGCGGCATCGACGAGGTGTTCCGCGAGACGCCCTCCATGACCCTCGCCCTCACCCGTTTCGACATCCACGACTATACCCGCGGCCGCACCCGCATCACCGCGCGCATGCCCTCCGCCGAAGAGGCCGGCCTGCTGCGCCAGCCGCCGAACCGGCCGGTGCTCAAGACGGAATACATCGACGTCGATGTAAATGGCCGCCCCGTCCAGTACGGCATCACCCTGTTTGCCGGCGATCGGGTTCAGATCGTCACCGACCCGCGCCATCCGGACGCCGCAGACAGAACCGATGCATCGACATCGATGTAAATCGCCCGCAACGCCGCCGACCGCGGCATGACCCCGGAGAATTTCCCGCCCCGGGTCAATAACTTACGGCAGATCCCCGCAGCGAATTTCGGTCCACGGGTTGGTTTCGGCGTGCCGATCCCCTATATTTCGCTCGAACCCGCCACAACGACCATGATCAGGACCCCTCGCTTGGTGACGATCAGCCGACGCGCGGCCCTCGGCCTTCTTGCCGGCGCCGCAGCTGCCACGGGTATCGCAGGAAACGCCCTGGCCCAGACCAACCCGGCCCCCGCAGGGGCACCGGATCCCGAGAACACCCTGGTCATGACCCTTGCGTCGGGCAAGGTTCTGATCCGCCTGCGTCCGGACATCGCGCCGGGGCATGTGGCGCGGATCAAGGAACTCACCCGGCAGGGTTTCTATGACGGCGTGGTTTTTCACCGCGTCATCCCCGGCTTCATGGCCCAGACCGGCGACCCCACCGGCACCGGCCGTGGCGGGTCGGGCAAGAAGCTGAAGGCGGAACTGTCGAACACGCCCTTCCGGCGCGGCACCGTGGGCATGGCCCGCGGCAGCGACCTGGACAGCGGCGACAGCCAGTTCTTCATCTGCTACGACCGCGCCGGCCACCTCGACGGCAGCTATACCGTCTGGGGTGAAGTGGTCGAAGGCATGGATCTCGTCGACCGCATCGCGCCCGGCGAACCGCCGCGGCGCCCCGACCGCATCGAGAAGATGCAGGTCCTGGCCGACGCAGCCCCGAAGTAATCCCACAGCCGCGGCGGCCCGAAAGGCCGCCGCGGGCCGTTCCATCTGTCCGTTTATCAACTCGAAGTTGATAGGTGATGCAGCAGACTTTCCGGATCAACAAGCAAGGAGGATCTCCCATGAACAGCGGCCGTCCCGATACCAGTCTCTGGGGCCCCGGCAAGGCCATGTTCGATGATGTGTACAACCTCTCGGATCCGGCAGCGTACTGGCAGCGCCTGGCACCTCTCGATTACCAGACCCCCGAGATCGCCGCAGGCTTCTACCGCTCGCTGCTCGGCAGCCTGGCGGTGGCACGTGGCCGCGGGTCGCTGAAGCTGATCGATCTGTGCAGCGGCTACGGCGCGCTGCCGATGATGTTGAACCACGACCTGCAGCCTGGCACGCTGCACCGGCTCTATACCGATCCCAAGCGCGCAGCCCAGCCTGATGATGCGGGCCGTATCGCCTATGACCGCAACATGCTCCAGCGCCGCAAGGCGGCGGCCCAGCACCGCATCGCCGGTGTCGACGTGGCCGAAAATGCGCTGCGCTATTCCCGCACCGTCGGCCTGATCGAACGGGCCTTCGTCGAGGATCTGGAGGCGGCGGCGCCGAGCGACGAGCTGGCCCGCTGGGCGGCCGATACCGACGTGATCGTCGAGGCCGGCGGCATGGGCTATGTCGGCGAGGCGACCATCGCCAGGCTGATTTCGGCGGCCGAAGACGGCCGCAAGCCCTGGGTGCTGTCGATGCCGGTGCGCACGGTCGACACACGCGACCTGGAAGAAATGCTGGCCGATCACGGCTATGCGGTGGAACACAGCTCCAAGACGTTCCGCCACCGCCGCTTCCACGATCAGAGCGAGCAGACCGCCGCGCTCGACCGCCTGGCCGATTTCGGCATCGACACCGGCGGCGCCGAAATCGACGGCTTCTACCGCGCCCGCCTGCTGGTCGCCCGCCCGACGGCGGAAGCCGCAGCCTGGCCCATCCAGGCCCTGCTGCCGGCAGCCTGACCTGCAGGATACGGCCCGGCTTTCAGCCGGCCAGAACGACGACGGGTGATCGCCACAGGCGGTCACCCGTTTTTTGTGGGGTGCGCCCCGCTACCAGGCCGGCAAGTGCCGGTCGGGGGCGGACAGTCTGCAGCAGGCCGCTCGTTTGCCCCTGCGCTCGCAGCTGATATGATCGGACCTAAGAGAGGTGCGATCATGTCCAATGTCCATCTGACGGAACCGATGCGGGACTATGTCGACGGCCTGATCAGGTCGGGGGCCTATGCCAATCTCAGTGAAGTTGTACGCGCAGGGATCCGCCTGTTGATGGAGAAGGACGACGCCCGGCAGTTTTATGCGTTGAAAGCCGAGCTTGGAACCGCCGCTGCTGCGGCGGAGGGTGGAGCTTGCGTCGAATTCGACCCACGAGGATTCGAACCCGATGCCTTCAAGCGCTGATCGTCTGAATGGCGGTCAACCTCTCTGATCTCGCCCTGCGGGGTCGGAGAACAGTGGCTTCTATATCCGGACCTTTCGACGCATTCCGCCGCCGATGCCCGCGACCGCACACCTCACCGCCGCCGCCTTTTTCACCCCTCCGGCTTTTTCGCTCGCATCGGCGGATGATCGGGCTAGGATGGGGCGCGTCAGCGGTGAACCCGGTTGCGGGTGGTGCCGTATGGCTTTTTGACGATCCTGCATCCACATCCTTCCGACCACCCGTTACGGAGCCCTCCGCTCATGACCGACACCGCGCTCGACCCCGAGAACACGCTGGTGATGACCCTGGACCACGGGACGGTGGTGATCCGCCTGCGTCCCGACCTCGCGCCCGGCCATGTCGCCCGCATGAAGGAACTTGCGCGCGAAGGCTTCTATGACGGCATCGTCTTCCATCGCGTGATCGAGGGCTTCATGGCCCAGACCGGCGACCCCACCGGCACCGGCCGGGGCGGTTCGGGCAAGAAGCTCAAGGCCGAGTTCACCAAGACCCCGTTCGAGCGCGGCGTGATCGGTGCGGCCCGCACCCCCGATCCGGACAGCGCCGACAGCCAGTTCTTCATCTGCTTCGCCCCCGCCCGCTTCCTCGACGGCCAGTACACCGTCTGGGGTGAGGTGGTCGAGGGCATGGAGGCGATCGACAAGATCGCCCGTGGCGAGCCGCCGCGGAAGCCGGATGCGATCAAGAGCCTGAAGGTCAAGGCCGACATCCAGGGCTGACGCGCAACCTTGGATACGCCAGACACCACGTCCGGGGGCGGCAACGCCCCGGACATCACGACCGGTTCGAAGGCCGCGACGCGCGACCCGGCCGAAGTCCTGCACGAGGTCTTCGGCTACAAGGCGTTCCGCGGCCTTCAGGCCGAGATCGTGGACCACGTCACCCGGGGCGGCGACGCCCTGGTGCTGATGCCGACCGGCGGCGGCAAGTCGCTCTGCTACCAGATCCCGGCGCTCTGCCGGCCGGGGGTCGGCATCGTGGTCTCGCCGCTGATCGCGCTGATGCAGGATCAGGTGGAGGCGCTGCGGCAGCTGGGCGTGCGCGCCGCCGCACTCAACTCCACCATCCCCTTCCGCGAGGCGATGGCGATCGAGCAGGCGATGCGCCGGGGCGAGATCGACCTGGTCTATGTCGCGCCCGAACGCCTGCTGACCGAACCCTTCCTGCGCCTGCTCGACGAGATCGAGATCGCGCTGTTCGCGATCGACGAGGCGCATTGCGTCTCGCAATGGGGCCACGACTTCCGGCCGGAATACCGCCGGCTGACGGTGCTGCACGAACAGTGGCGTCATGTCCCCCGGGTGGCGCTGACCGCCACCGCCGACGCCCCCACCCGCGCCGATATCCAGACCCATCTGGACCTTGGCCAGGGCCGGGTGTTCCTGTCGAGCTTCGACCGCCCCAACATCCGCTACCGCGTGGCGCCCAAAGAGACGCCGCGCCAGCAGATCAAGGATTTCCTGGATCGCCACCAGGGCGAGGCCGGCATCATCTACTGCATGTCGCGGGCCAAGGTGGAAGAGACCGCAACCTGGCTGACATCCGAGGGCATCGACGCCCTGCCCTATCATGCCGGGCTCGACAAGGATGCCCGCGCCCGCAACCAGGACCGGTTCCTGAAGGAAGACGGGCTGGTGATGGTCGCGACCATCGCCTTCGGCATGGGCATCGACAAGCCGGATGTGCGCTTCGTCATCCACCTGGACCTGCCGAAATCGCTGGAAGCCTATTATCAGGAAACCGGTCGCGCCGGCCGCGACGGGCTGGCATCGGAAGTGCTGATGCTCTACGGCACGCCCGATATCGCCCGGATCTATCAGCTGATCGAGGCGTCGGAAGCGGCCGACACCCAGAAACGGGTGGAGCGGCGCAAGGTCGATGCCCTGGTCGGCTTCTGCGAGACCACGCGCTGCCGGCGTCAGGTACTGCTGGACTATTTCGACGAGCACGGCACCCAGCCTTGCGGCAATTGCGACACCTGCCTTGAGCCGGCCCGCACCTTCGACGGCACGGTCATCGCGCAGAAGGCGCTGTCGGCGGTGTATCGCACCGGCCAGCTGTTCGGCGCCGCCCATGTCATCGACGTGCTGACCGGCACAACCACCGACAAAGTCCGCCAGTTCGGCCATGACAAGCTCAGCGTCTTCGGCATCGGCAGCGAGTTGGACAAGCGCGGCTGGAAAGCGGTGTTCCGTCAGCTGGTCGCCCATCGCCTGCTGGTGGTCGACACCGCCGGCCATGGCGGGCTCAGGCTGGGCGACAACGAGACCTGCCGGCCGCTGCTGCGCGGCGAGACCAGCCTGACGCTGCGCGAAGACCCGGCACCGCGTCGCCGCGGCCGGGGCCCCGCCCGCGACCGCAGCCGGCCCGAACGCCCGAGCCTGGCGGGCGAGGACGAGACCATGTTCCAGGCACTGCGCCGGCTGCGCCTGGCGCTTGCCCGCGCCCAGGGCGTGCCGCCCTATGTGATCTTCCACGACGCGACCCTGGTCGAGATGGCCCGCAACCGGCCGCTGGACGAACGCGCGCTGGCCGAAATCCCGGGCGTCGCCTCTACCAAGCTCAGCCGCTATGGCGACGCCTTCCTGGCGGTGCTGCAGGGCGAGGATCCCGAGACGGTCGCCGACGGGTTCTGACCCGCCCGGACCGATCCGGCGATGAAATCCCGGTTCAGTTCGCGAAGTCTCGGTTCAGGCGATGAAATCGCGGTTCAGGTGATGAAATCCCGGGCCGGCACCGGCCGGCCGAAGAACCAGCCCTGCCCCAGCGCATCGGGATGTTCCACCGCCAGATGGCAGGCCTGGGCCTCGGTCTCGATGCCTTCGACGATCACCTCGGCCCCCAGAAGACCCGCAAGCGCGAAGATCTGCGGCACGATCGAGGCGCTGATCGCGCCGGTGCCGATCGCCCGGGTGAACAGCCGGTCGATCTTGATCGCATCCACCGGCAGCTCGCCCAGATGGGCCAGGCTGGAATAGCCGGTACCGAAATCGTCGATATGAATGCGATAGCCGCGGTGGCGATACCGGGCCGCCGCCGGCGCCAGCTGCTGATATTCCGCGGTCGATCGCTCGGTGATCTCCAGCGCGATCCGCTCGGGCGCGATGCCGAGCCGGCGGGTCTCCGTCTCCAGCAGATCGAAGATGTCCGGATCGAGCAGATCCATGGTGGTGACGTTGAGTGCCAGGCGGAAATCGCCCGGCCCTTTCAGATGCGGTGCCATTTCATCCAGCGCCCGGATCAGAACATAGCGGGCAAGCTCGCCACTCAACCCCGTCCGTTCGGCAACCGGCACGAAGATATCGGGCGGGATCTCGCCGCCATCGGGCCGGTCCCAGCGGATCAGCCCTTCGGCCCCCACGACCCCCCCGTCGCGGACCCGCACCACCGGCTGATAGACCAGCCGCAGACGCCCGGCGGCCAGCGCCCGGCGCAGATCCTGTTCGATCGACCCGCCCGGCCGGCGCCATTGGGTCATGGCCAGGGCCGAGGCGGCACCGGCCAGCGCCCCCAGCAGCCCCACCCCGGCCACCACCGGCATCGGCTGGCCCAGCATGCCGCGATCACCCGAGGCGATGGCGACGCAGATATCGAACCGTCGCGAGCAGGCGGCGGGATAGATGCGGCCTTCCAGCAACACCCCGCCCGCCGTCGGGCGCACGTTCAGGCTGCGGGTCGGCGTGCCGTCGCCGGTGCGGAAAACCCGGCCGGTGCTGCGGGCATAGCTGAAAACCAGCCGACCTTCATCGCGCATGAAGTCGTAGGCGGCATCCGAGATGAACACGATCGTCCGCCCGAGACTGACCATGTCGGTGGTGATGCGCCGGGCCGCCGGATTGCGGGAGGCGGTCCAGACCCGCGCGCCGCTCGGCGCTTCGTAATCCGGCGGATCCAGCGGGGTCGGCAGGTCCAGCTGCCCCCAGGCTGCCGTGCACAGGATCCGGTCGCCATCCAACCGGCCGACATCGCGGATGAAGCGCGAAACGAAGATCCGCTCGCGCAGCAGGGCCAGATCGAGCTCGGAACAGGCGGCCGCCATATCCGTGTTGGCGGCCACCAGCATCCGCGCCGCCTCGTCGGCGATCTCGTCCGATCGGGCCACCATCTCGGTCAGATGTGTCTCAAGCGTCGCATCCGACATTCGCCGGGCGACGAATTCTCCGCCCGCGAGCGCAAGCGCCGCCCCGGCCAGGGCCGCGGCGAACAGAAGCGGCATCAGCCAGCTGCGGCGAGCCCCCGTCCGATCGATCCATCCATAAAGACCCCGCGACAGCAGTGACACCTTAAACCCCTCGCCCCCGGATCGAGCACCGTTGCATCCTGCAACCCGGTGGCTCGCGATTGGGAGTGTATATGTATAGATGCCGGAACGTACAGAGGCAGGCAATGGAATTTATGGAGAATTTTCTTAAAAACCAATCGAAATCCATTATTCATCCGCGACGCGCAAGGCGAACACCTGTAATAACCACAGCTGCACCCAAAAGACGGGCGAGGGTCAGCTCTTCCCCCAGCAGCAGAACCGCAACCGCAACCGCGATCACCGGGGTCAGATAGGTGAAGACCATGGCCCGGGCGACACCCAGCCGGGCGATACCTTCGTACCACCAGACGAAGGCAAGGGCAGAGGCGAAGACGACGCTGAACCCCCAGGCGGCCCAATCGGCGGCCCCAAGCGCCGCCCAGGGCTGATCGGCCAGCCCCGGCAGCGCCAGCAGA
Organism: Tistrella mobilis; assembly: GCF_039634785.1. Classification (NCBI taxonomy): domain Bacteria; kingdom Pseudomonadati; phylum Pseudomonadota; class Alphaproteobacteria; order Geminicoccales; family Geminicoccaceae; genus Tistrella; species Tistrella mobilis. The sequence goes on from NZ_JBBIAB010000010.1 coordinate 197,681, forward strand.
CAGAGCGCCAGGGCGCCGAACAGCATGGTCCAGGCGGTCACTGCCAGGGCGCCCAGCCGCGCCAGCAGGTGGCGCGACAGCGCCGAATACAGCGCCCAGGCCGCGGCGGCCCCCAGCATCACCAGATCGCCGGCCAGATCACCGGTTTCGAGATGAAGCCCCGTCAGGCTGTTGTTGACCACCAGCGCCACACCGGCAAAGGCGACGAGAATGCCGGCCCAGGCCCGCGGCCCCGCCTTCTGGCCGGTCAGATGGCCGAAGATCGCCCCGAAGATCGGCGCGGCCGACATCACGATCGCGGCACTCGACGCGCTGGTCATGTGCAGGCCGGTGGCCCAGAAGCCCTGAAACGCGGTGATGCCCACCAGCCCCAGCCCGATCAGCGGCAGAATATCGCGCCGCTGCAGATGCAGACGCACGCCGCGCAGCCGCAGCAGGATCAGCAGCAGCACCGCGCCGGTGATATAGCGGGTCGCCGAGAAGGCGAGCGGAGACATCTGATCCAGTACCGATTTCGCGATCGGAAAATTGACCCCCCAGATCGCCGCGACCGTCAGAACCTGCAGAACCCCACTCTGGAACGGCCCGAGCCTGTCGCTGTCCGATGCGCCGGCGGCTTCTGCCCGCATCGCCCCTTTGCCCTCCATGAGTCTCTCCTCCCGATCCTGTTGGTTGCCTGCTTGTTGGTCGCGCGCGTGGTCATCGACCGCGGCGACGGGTGATCCTGGGCCGCGCCCGACCAGGGCGTCAAGCAAACGTATGATCGGTGAATCAGCGCCGGACGCGACCGGCGGCTGGCGGATGTCTCTTCAAGGTCACAGCGGGCGGGGTTTTGACACGCCCAGGGCACGGTCTGCCGGGGCATGATCATCCCGATGGTGAGCGGTCGATATGCCTCGCCCGGCAATCGACCCTGACCGCGACGCCGACCAGGCCGAGTGGACGCACGCTCTCCAGCAAGCCTCAACCCTGTCGCCTCTCGCGGCGGCCGCATTGCGCGGCCGCCGTTTTTTTTTTGGGGAAATGACGGGCGGCGATGGTTGCGGCACAGCCACAACCCGTGGCATTCCGGGCGCGGGCTCACCAGCAGACTTTGCACGACCCCCCGTCTGCGCCTATATCGCTTGGGTCAGCTTTCGTGCCGCAATGCGGCACCCGGGTTCCGGCGGTTTCCGGGACGATGAGGGGCAGGAACGACCGCATGACCGACCGCGCGCCCGACCGCCGGGTCAGAGACCATGTCGACGATCCGGTGGGTGACACTGCGCAGGTGACGGATGGCCGGCACCGCCCGCAGACCCATGCCGAGCGCGAGGCGCGCTCTCCCGCAAAGACCCGACCGATCACACTGGCGCTCCAGGGCGGCGGATCGCATGGCGCCTATACCTGGGGCGTGCTCGACCGGCTGCTGGAAGACGACCGTTTCGGCGTCGAAGCCGTCAGCGGCACCAGCGCCGGGGCGCTGAACGGGGCGGCCCTGGTCGCAGGATTTGCGACCGGCGGCCGCCAGGGCGCCCGCGACGCCCTGAACCGGCTGTGGGAGGCGGTGATGGAGGCCGGGCGCTACAGCCCGCTTCGCCGCACCCTGCTCGACCGGCTGATGGGCGGCTGGAACATGGATATGAGCCCGGCGCGGATGCTGTTCGATCTGACCAGCCGGGTGCTGTCGCCCTATCAGCTGAACCCGCTCAACATCAACCCGTTGCGCGATGTGGTCTCGGAGGCGATCGACCTCGATGCCGTGCGCAAATGCGGGGCGATGAAGCTGTTCGTGTCCGCAACCAACGTCCGCACCGGCAAGATCAAGGTGTTCGAGAACGAGGCCATCACCGCCGAAGCCCTGCTCGCCTCCGCCTGCCTGCCCTATGTCTTCCAGGCGGTCGAAATGGACGGCGACGCCTATTGGGATGGCGGCTATATGGGCAATCCGGCGATCTTTCCGCTGATCTACGGCGCCCGCAGCGCCGATGTGGTGATCGTACAGGTCACCCCGATCAATCGCGACGAGATCCCCAAGACCGCGACCGAGATCTGGGAACGCGTCAACGAGATCAGCTTCAATTCATCGCTGATGCGGGAAATGCGCGCGATCGGCTTCGTCGCCCGCCTGCTCGACGAGAACCGCCTGGATCCGCAGCGCTATAAGCGCATGCGGGTTCACTGGATCGACGGCGAACAGGAGATGGTGCCGCTGGGCAGTTTCTCTAAGATGAATGCCGATCGGGACTTCATTCTGCATCTTCGCGACATCGGCCGCGCCTCTGCCGACACGTGGCTGACCGCCAATGCCGATCTGGTCGGCAAGCGGTCGAGCATCGACCTTGTGGAGAAATTCCTGTGACCACGGTCCCTGCCGCTCTCCGATATCTGACCGCCGCCGCCCTGATCGCCGCCGCGGTCGGCGCCGCCATGCCTGCCCAGGCCCAAGGCGTTGCCGCAGGCGCCACGGGGGCCGCCGCGCAAAAGGCGGCGGCGGCAAAGCCCGTGCCCCAGGGACCGCGCGGCATCATCGGCCGGATCGAGACGCTGACCGCGAAGCATGAAGACACGCTGGTCGATCTGGCCCGCACGCTGGGCATCGGCTATGTCGAACTGCTGGCGGCCAATCCGGGCGTCGAGCCCTGGCTGCCGGGCGAAGGCACGAAGATCACGGTGCCGGCCGCCCATCTGCTGCCCGATGTGCCGCGCGAAGGCATCGTGGTCAATATGGGCGACCTCAGGCTCTATTACTTCCCGAAGGGCGGCGGGGCGCCGCTCAGCTTCCCGATCGGCATCGGCCGCGAAGGCTTCGCCACCCCCTATGGCGTAACCCGCGTCACCATGAAGCGCGACGGGCCGACCTGGACGCCGACGCCGTCGATGCGCGCCCGCAACCCCAACCTGCCCGCCTTCGTCGGCCCCGGCCCGAACAACCCGCTGGGCACGCATGCGATGAATCTGGGCTGGCAGAACTATGTGATCCATGGCACCAACCGGCCCTATGGCGTGGGCCGCCGGGTCAGCCAGGGCTGCGTGCGGCTTTACCCCGAAGACATCATCAAGCTGTTCGGCATGACCGAAAGCGGCACCAAGGTGACGGTGATCGACCAGCCGGCCAAGGTGCAGGTGATCGACGGCCAGCTTTATCTTGAGGTCCACCCGACCCAGCTGCAGGTCGATCAGATCGAGGAAGTCGGCCGCTTCACCCCGGAAGCCATGCCCGAGGTGGAGCCCAAGGTGGCCGCTGCCGCAACCAGGGCCGGCATCAAGGTCGATTGGGAAGCCGTGACCCGCGCCGTCATCGAGCGCACCGGTCTGCCGGTGAAGGTGAGCGTCGGCGGCGGCACGATCCCCGAACTGGCGGCACTGCCCGTCAATCCGGTGCGGACGCCGGTTGAAAAGACCCTGCCCGGCCAGCAGTCGGTGCCGGCGGAAGATGGCGGACCGGCACGGATGACGCCGGTCTCGGCCACCGCGGCCCCCCAGGCACCCGCGGGCAGCCTGCCCAAGCCGGCGGTCGATCCGCGGAAGGATCCGCTGACGGCCCATACCTTCCCGGCCGAGCTGAAGCCCGCACAGCCGATCGCCCGACCGGCGGAGCCTGCCAATGTGGTGACGCTGAGCGTCTCTCCCGCGGCACGCGCCGCAGCCGAAGCCCGGGCAGTGCAGCCGGTGGCGGCACCCACCACCGCCCCCTTTCCGGCGGCCGCCGCCATCCCGCCCGTCACCGCCAATGCCGCACCGATCACGCAGCCGGCACAGCCGGCGGACATCGACACCCGCATCCCGCGCGGCGCGCCGGTGCAGCTGATCCAGCCGGTCGCGGACTGATCGGGACTGCCCCGGTTGCAGCCTTGCGACACGGGGCAGATCAGCCTCTGGAAACAAGAAGGGCCGGCGGAACATGTCCGCCGGCCCTTCTTTTCGTCGACGTCCGGTGATACCCGGATCCGGTGGACGTCCTCCGCCGCAGCGGAAACCGGATCCAAGCGAAACCCCCGGCAGAACCAGGTCTGACCGGGGGCTTCCGTCGCGCCGGTTACCCGGCGCGAGCGATCACTTGCGCTGGCCGGCGCTGAAGGCGCGCTCGGCGCGCTCGGCGGCCCGCTCGGCGCGATCGGCCGAAGCGGCAGAGGCCTGGGCGCTGCGGGCGCTCTCGGCGGCCGAAGCGCGCGAGGCATCGGCGCTCTGCTTCGCCGAGGTGGCGGCAGCCTTCGCCTCGTTGAGGAGCATACGATCCTCGTCCGAGAGGTTCGCGCAGCCGGCGACCGCGATCAGGGCGGTGGCGCCGAAGAGGGGCAGCGCAACGCGCTTGATACGGTTCATGGTCATGGCACATCTCCAGTTGTCTGGGCAGCATGTGGCGCACCCACATGCGTACCGAGGCGACCGTAGCACAACACCCGTCACGTTTCACCGGTCTGCGGAGGGCGGACCGCACGGCATCGCATCACACCCGGGCTCTGTTGCCCGGATGCAACAGGACTGCGGCATCTGTAGCAAATGTCCGTTTATACTGTGGACGCAGGGCGTCTGAGACCACACCCTCATATGCCGCTGATAAGTCTGCCGGTGGTCATCATCACGGCCCGACCCGCCAGGCGCACCGCGGAAATCCCGGTGTGGTCCAGATCGATCTCCAGATCCAGACGGCTGGGGCGGCCCATCGCCTCGCCCTGCAGGATGGTCCAGGCGACGGTTCCGGGCACCAGAACCGGCTCGATCCCCGCCAGCCAGGCCGCCAGCGCCATCGCCGCCGATCCGGTGGCAGGATCCTCGCCGATGCCGGCGGCGGCCCCGAACATCCGGGCGCGGACCCGCCGCGCCGCCCGATCCACCACCATCGGATAGATCAGCCGCGAGGGCGCGCCCTCTGGCAGCAGCCGGGCCGCGGCCGCGGCATCCGGCCGGCAGCGGTCCAGATCGGCATCCTGCGCCAGCGGCACGAACAGGAAGGGCATGCCGGCGGAGGCGACCAGCGCCCCATCGGCAATCGCACGCTCCGGCAGCGACAGAAGTGCGGCCAGATCCGCGCGCGCCGGGGCATCGGCTACCGGCTCGGGCCGGCGCGGCGCGCCCATCACCGCCCGCGGCAGACCGCCCCCGCCATCGGCCAGGATGTCGACCGGCACGGGGCCCGCCGCTTCCTCGATCACCACCCGGACGGGGCTGCCGTCACCGGGGGGGCTGATCCGCCCCAGATGGACCAGCGCCAGCACGCCGCCGATGGTCGGGTGCCCCGCGAAGGGCAGCTCGATTTCAGGCGTGAAGATCCGGAAGCGCAGATCGCAATCCGGCCGGGTCGGCGGCAGGACGAAGGTCGTCTCCGACAGGTTGAATTCGCGCGCAATCCGCTGCATCGCCCCCTCGTCCAGCCCGTCGGCATCGGGCAGCACCGCCAGCGGATTGCCGCCGAAGGGCTGATCGGTGAAGACGTCGGCAGTCAGAAAGGCGCGCCCCGGGACGTCGGCAGCGGACATGGGCTTCTCCCCTTATGGTGGATGGCGAGGCAGGACGAACGCGCCGATCTTGCACCGGCCGCGCGATCCGCGCCACCCCGTCCCGCCAGCTTCCGCGCTGGCCGCGCCACCGGGAGCGTGGTTTACTCGACGGCCGCCCGAAAATGCGGGTGACGGGATGAATGGTCCGCCATACGGACCCGGTGTGATTGGACGGATGACGATGACGACGATGACCGCGCGCGTGTCCTGGCTGGACGGCATGATGTTCGTGGGCGAAAGCGGCTCGGGACATACGGTGGTGATGGACGGGGCCGCCCAGCATGGCGGCCGCGATCACGGGATCCGGCCGATGGAGATGCTGCTGCTCGGCATGGGCGGCTGCAGCGCCTTCGATGTCGTCCAGATCCTGAAGAAGGGTCGCCAGCCGATCCAGGGCTGCCGGCTGGAGATCGAGGGCGACCGCGCCGAGACCGACCCCAAGGTCTATACGAAGATCACCGTGCGCTATGTGGTCTATGGCGACGGGCTGGACCCGGCCAAGGTCGACCGGGCAATCAAGCTGTCGGCCGAGAAATACTGCTCGGCCTCGATCATGATGGGCAAGACCGCCGAAATCGAGCACGTCTTCGAGATACGGCCGGCAGCGGCAGCCCGCGATGCCGAGGTCTGACACACCGCCCGAACTGCGTGCAGCGACCGTCGGCGGCCCGGCGGACGGCAGGCCGGGTCGCGACGCGCCGCTCTGGATCCTGGTGGTCATCACCGCGATCGGGCCGGTGGCGCTCAACCTGTTCGTGCCGTCGATGCCGGCGGCGCAGCGCGGGCTGGGCCTCAGCGATGCCGCGATCCAGCTGACGCTCACCCTTTATCTGGTGGCGCTGGCCGGGGCCCAGCTGATCTATGGCCCGGTCTCCGACCGCTTCGGCCGCAAGCCGCCGCTGATCTTCGGCATGCTGTGCCTGGCGCTGGGCAGTGTCGTCGCGGGCTTTGCCGAAGATGCCGTGCAGCTGGTCAGCGGCCGGGTGCTGCAGGCGATCGGCGGCTGTTCCGGGCTGGTGCTGGGGCGGGCGATGATCCGCGACCGCCATGATCCGTCCGAGGCGGCGTCGCGGATCGCCACCGTCACGCTCGCCATGATGCTGGCGCCGATGCTGACCCCCGCGGTCGGCGGCTATGCCGATCAATGGCTGGGCTGGCGGGCCGGGTTCTGGGTCATCACCTCGATCGCCGCCGCGATCTTCCTGGCGGTGACCCTGCGCCTGCCCGAAACCCATCACGACCGCCGGCCGATGCCGGGGCTGGCGCCCATGCTGCGCGCCTATCGCGGCCTTCTGGCCGATCGCGGCTTCCTGGGCCATGCCGGCGCCGCCGGTTTCGGCACCGCCGCCTTCTTCGCCTTCGTCGCCGGCGCGCCCTATGTGATCATCGAACTGATGGGCCGCACCCCGGCCGAATTCGGGCTCTGGTATATCGTCGCCTCGGGCGGCTACATGATCGGCAACATCATCACCGCGCGTCTGGCCTCGCGCGTCGGGCCGATGCGCATGCTGGCCGCGGGCGCGATTGCGGCGGTTGCCGGCTACGGCTCGCTGATCCTGGCAGCCGGCCTGCTGCCGATGGCGCCGATGACCATCTTCCTGCCGATGACCGGCATCGCACTCGCCAACGGCATCATCCTGCCCAATGCCACCGCCCGCGCGCTGGTGGCGGGCGGCACCGGCAATGTCGGTGCGGCGGCGGGGCTGGCCGGGTTCCTTCAGATGGGCGGCGGCGCCGTGGCCTCTCAGGTGATCGGCTGGACCCGCGGCGACGATGCCTGGCCGCTGGTCTTCGTGCTGGTCGGCTGCGGGGTCGGCACGCTTCTCTGCACCCGGATCGCCTGGGGCGCAGAGCGCCGTCCCGCCTGAAAACACGATCCACATAAAAAAAGGGACCGCACCGAGCCAGAAGGTGCGGTCCCCGAAGTGTCGGCCGCGCCGGTGGTCCGGTAGACCGGCGGCGACCGGAGACGTGGGTCACGAGAGACAAGATGCCGCCTTGCGTGGGTGCCGGCTTTGACCTGTATCAAGAACCCGGGACATTCCTGAAAAATTCCGGCGATCCCGTCCCGGGCCGGTCACCGCCGGGCTTGCCGCCCCTTTCGCACTGCGCGACGATGCAGGCCAGAGCCAAGCGCCGCGGCAGAACGGCGCCGGAAGGACCCGGGGGAAATGCGCGAGATCGAACTCAGGCTGGCGGTCGTCTGCTTCGGCGGCATCTCGCTCGCCGTCTATATTCATGGCGTCACCCGCGAACTGGCCGGGCTGGTCAGGGCGTCGGAACGTGTCGGCGCCGCCCGCCACGGCCGGCCTGAGGGGCGTCTCGACCCGGTCGAACAGGTCTATGCCGGGCTGCTGGCGGATATCGGCCGCGACCGGCCGATCCGGGTGGTGATCGACATCCTGTCCGGCGCTTCGGCCGGCGGCGTCAATGCCGTCACCCTGGCCCGCGCGCTTGCCCATGACCTGACGCTGGAGCCCCTGCGCGCGCTCTGGCTGGACGGGGCGGATGTCGATGCGCTGACGGCCGAGCGCAACCGCGCCGGCCCGTTTTCCAAGCTGGTGCTGCGACCACTGCTGCCGATCGCCCGGCGGCTGGCGCTCGGCCCCTCGGCCGCGGCGGAAGCCGATTTCGCCGAAAAGCTCTCGCGCTTCCTGCGGGCCCGCTGGTTCGAACCGCCTTTCGACGGACCGGGCCTCGCCGGCCGGTTCTTCGATGCCCTGACCGCCCAGACCCCGGCCGATCCGCATCTGGTCGCCGCCGGTGCGGCGCCATCGCTGATGCCGCGGGGCGTGCCGCTCGATCTGGTCGTCACCGCCACCGATTTCCACGGCCATCCCCGCCGGGTGGCGGTGGGCGACCCGCCCTGGGTGACCGAGCGCGACCACCGCCACCGGCTGGGTTTCGCCTATCTGCAGGACGGCAGCGGCGTGCGGCGCGATGATTTCGGCCCGGGCAGCCTGCCGGCGCTCGCCTTCGCCATGCGCGCGACATCATCCTTCCCCGGCGCCTTTCCGCCCGCCCATCTGGCCGAAATCGACGAGGCGCTCGCCGCCCGCGGCCTCGGCTGGCCCGACCGGCAGCGCTTCGTCGCCGGCTGCTTTGCGGCCCAGGCGCGCGGCGGGGTGGACCCTGAAAAGATCTGGCTGATCGACGGGGCCGTGCTCGACAACAAGCCTTTCGGTGCGGCGATCGAGCGGATCCCGGTCCATCCCGCAACCCGGCCGGTGGACCGGCGGCTGGTCTATGTCGACCCGCATCCCCGCGACCATCTGGCGCTGGAAAACGGCCATCTGCGGGCGCCGGGCTTCCTGGGGGCGATGAAGGCGGCAATGACCGACATCCCCCGCCACGAGCCGATCCGCGACGAGCTGGAGCACATCGCCGAAGGCAACCGCCGCGCCATCGAGATACAGGATGCACTGAGCCGGACCTGGCGGCGGATCGAGGCCCGGGTCCATGACGTCGCAGGGCCGGCGCTGGACGCCGGATCCGATGCCGAAGCGGTGGCGATCGCCCGCGAGGCCGGCCACGAGGCCGCGCGTGCCGATGCCGGTTTTACTTATGACGCCTATCTGCGGCTCAAGACCGGCCGCGAGATCGAGACGCTGGCCCTGCTGATCGCCCGCATTTCCGGGCTGGCGGGCGATGATGCCGCACCCCTTGCCGGCACGGCACGGGCCGAGCTGGTCCCCGCCGTGCGCGCCCTGGCCGAGCGCGACGGGCCGGTCGCCTTTCTTCGCCGCTTCGATGCGGCCTTCGCGGGGCGGCGGCTGCGCTTCCTGCTGCGGGTGGTGAACATGATCGCCGATGGCGACAACCCGCCGCCGCCCGACGCCCTCGCCGGCCTGAAAGCCGATCTTTATGCCCTGCTCGCCCGGATCGAGCGCAGCGCCGGCGGCGGCGAGGCGGCGGCCGGGGTTGCGGGCCTGACGCCGGAAGAGGCGGCGGGCGAAGTGGCGGGGATGCTGGCGCTGATCGACGCCACCCGGGCGCTGGATGCGCGGCTGGCCGCGCTGGATGCCGGCAAGGGCTTCGGCCTGATCCACCGCCGCCGGCTGATCGCCGCCCATGTCGGTTTCGCCTGGCTGGACGTGCTGCTGCTGCCGCTGCTGGACGGCGCCGAACAGGATCCGTCGCAGACCGTGGGCGTGATGCGGATCAGCCCCGACGATGCCCGGCTGCTGGAGCCGGGCGGCGCCGCCGCCACGCTGAAGGGCATCGGCATGCAGCATTTCGGCGCCTTCTTCAGCCGGGCCTGGCGCGAGAACGATTATCTGTGGGGCCGGCTGCATGGGGCAGAACGCATGGTCGACCTGCTGGTCGATGCCGCGACCAAAGCCGGTGTCGCAACGCCCCCCGATCCGGTGCAGGCGAAATGCCGGCTGTTTCGTGCAATCCTGGAGATGGAAGCCCCCCATCTGCCGCAGGCGGCCGATCTGATCCGCGACCTGCGTATCCGCATCGATCAGATCGAGGACAGCCGCGCATGACCGACGACCGCCACCGATCGAGCCTCTCTGCCGCCGATGCCGAAGCCTTCGTGGCCGGCGCCACGCTTGCCGCAGCACCGCCGCTGCTGCCCGAAATCCGCTTGCATCTGGCAAGCGAGATAACCCCACTTTGGGAGGCGACCGAGACCCGGCTGGCCGAAGCCGGCCTGCCGCCGCCCTTCTGGGCCTTCGCCTGGGCCGGCGGCCAGGCCGTGGCCCGGCTGGTGCTGGACCGGCCCGAGCTGGTGCGGGGCCGGCGGGTGATGGATTTCGCGACCGGCGGCGGGGTTGCCGCGATCGCGGCCGCCCTTGCCGGCGCGGCACGGGTCGATGCGGTCGACATCGACCCCTTCGCCACGGCGGCGGCGCGGCTGAATGCCCGCATCAACGGCGCCGACATCGCCACGCTGACCGAAGATCTGGTCGGGCAGCTGCCGCCGCCGGGCAGGCCCGAGGTCGTGATGGCGGGCGATGTCTGCTACGAAAAGCCGATGGCGGAACGGGTTTTCGCCTGGCTGCGGGCGCTGGCCGGCGATGGCGTTCTGGTGCTGCTGGGCGATCCCGCCCGCGCCTATGCCCCGCGCGACGGGGTGGAGGCGCTGGCGGTGATCGACGTGCCAACGGTGATCGAGATCGAGGACAAACCCCAGCGCCGGACCACGGTCTGGCGGGTGCTGCCCGCCCCCATGGGCTGACGACGTCGCAAACATTCCCGCGGCACCAGATTGCGCAGCCGGACCTGAATGCCTAAATATCAGGCGACAGCTCGCGCCGGCAGGCGACGCGCGCCATACCGTGCGGACAGATCCGTCCGGCGGCTGGCCGCGCGGCACCGCCCGTTCACCGGGAGGCCCCGCCAGGGGCACCCGGCAGGGGATGCAGCCCGCCGGCACGCACGCATGGCTTTGACACGAGAGAGCATGAGGAGCATCGAGCGGTGAGCCGGATCCTGTACGACCGTCTGGGCGTCGCGTCGACCGCGAGTGATGCCGAGATCAAATCCGCCTATCGCAAACTGGCCAAGAAATATCACCCGGACAGCCGCCCGGGTGACAAGGCGGCCGAAGAGAAATTCAAGCAGATCAGCGCCGCCTGGCACATCCTGGGCGACCCGGCGCAGCGCAAGCGCTATGACGCGGGCGAGATCGACGAGGAAGGCCGCGAGCGCGTTGCCGCCGGTTTCGGTGGCGGCGGATTCGGAGCCGGCGGCTTCGGCGGTGGACGCAATGCCGGGTTCAGCGGCTTCGAGACCCATTTCGACGGCCGCAATGGCGGCTTCGGCGGCGGGTTCGCCGACCTGTTCGAGGAAATCCTGGGCGGGCGCGGGCCGCGCGCCGGTGGATTTTCGGACATGGGAGGTGCCGGCATGGGCGGTGCCGGAATGGGCGGTCCCGGAAGGGGTGGTCCCGGTATGGGCGGCAGCGTGCCCGACACGGAAGCGCGGATCACGGTCAGCTTCACCGAGGCGGCGCTGGGCGCCACCCGGCGGATTTCGCTGAGCGGGGCCGGTGAGCTGGACCTGAAGATCCCCGCCGGCGCCACCGACGGCACCAGGCTGCGCCTGCGCGGCAAGGGCCAGGGCGGCGGCGACCTGATCGTGCGCCTGGAGGTGGCCCACCATCCGACCTTCCGGCGCGAGGGCAACGACATCCATCTGGACCTGCCGGTGACGCTCGCCGAAGCGGTGCTGGGGGCCAAGGTCGACGTGCCCACCCTGGACGGCCAGGCCCGGATCACCGTGCCGCCCTTCAGCAGCAGCGGTCGCAAGCTACGGCTGAAGGGCAAGGGCGTGCCGGCACGCAGCGGCGCGGGCGATCTGTACGTGCATCTGAAGATCGTGCTGCCCGACCAGCCCGACCCGGCGCTTCAGGCCGCGGTCAAGGACTGGGCCGAGGCCCATCCCCAGCCCGACCCGCGGCGCAACCTTAAGGGCTGACCACCGGCGGTCACGCCCCCTGCCCCTCGCGCCCCTCGTGATCCACGATCACGGGGGGCCGTTTCGTTGCAGCCAGCGCCAGAACGATCCGCGGCTTTGCATAGGCACGGTCGGCAAAGGCGCCGAGCGCAGGGCGCGAGCCCAGGCCCAGCCCGACCCAGTCGGCCCGGTGCAGCCAGGCCATCAGCCGCATGTCGGCGACCGACCAGCGCCCGGCCAGGGTCGGCCCGTCTTCGAGCGCCGCCTCGACCCGGGCCACCCGGTCCTTCAGCACCTGGCGGGCCTGCTCGATCGCCTCGGGCAGATGGCGGGGCGCCAGGCGGCGGAGTGCGATCGACGCCATCATCGGCGGCACCAGATCGGTCTCGATCCAGGCCGACCAGTGTTCGGCCACCGCCCGCTCGGCCGGACGCCGCGGCAGCAGCTTCGACGGCTCCGCCGCGGCCAGGGCCACCAGGATCGCCGCCGCACCGACGATCGGCGCGCCGCCTGCGATCGCCACCACCGGCGGCCGGAAGGCCATGGGGCAGTCGCCCATGAAGGCCGCGACCGCCGGGTCGATCACCGGATCGGCCGGCGCCAGATCGACCACCGGCCGGCGCAGTTCGGCAAGCGCGAGCGAGACCGCCCCGCCATCGGGCGTGTCGCCCGGATGAAAGGCGATCGCGCGTGCAGGATTGGCACGGGCGGCGTCGGCAGGCTTGCGGGTCATGACGGGAAAGCGGTCCTCAGAGCGGCCAGAACAGAAGTAGCAGCGGCACCGAGACCGCCGCGACAACGATCTCCAGCGGCAGGCCGACCCGCCAGTAATCGCCGAAATGATAGCCGCCCGGGCCCATGACCAGGGCGTTGTTCTGGTGCCCGATGGGGGTGAGGAAAGACGAAGACGCGCCGATCGCCACCGCCATCAGGAAGGGATCGGGCGAGACGTCGATGCCCTGGGCGACCGCGATCGAAATCGGCGCCATGATCACCGCGGTCGCGGCATTGTTCAGAATGTCGGACAGCGTCATGGTCACGACCAGCAGGGCGGCGAGCAGAACCCAGACCGGCACGTCGCCGCCGAGACCGACGATGCCGTCGGCGATCAGCCCGGTCACGCCCGTGCTTTCCAGCGCCGCCCCCAGCGGGATCATCGCGCCCAGCAGCACGATCACCGGCCATTCGATACCGGTATAGAGTTCGCGCACCGGCAGGGCATTGGTCACCACCAGCCCCAGCACGACCATGGCGAAGGCGACCGCCGCCGGCAGCAGGCCCGAGGCGGCAAGCGCAATGCCGGCGCCGAACAGACCGAGCGCGATCCGTCCCCGGCGCTGGTCGTGCTTGATGATGTCGCGTTCCACCAGCGGCAGGCAGCGCAGATCGGCCATCACCGCCTGAAGCCGGCGGGAATCGCCCTGCAGCAGCAGCACGTCGCCGATCTGCATCCGCACCCGTCCGAGACGGGAGCGGATGGCGGCGCCTTCGCGCGACAGCGCCAGCAGGTTGATGCCATAGGTCTCGCGCAGGCCCAGCTCGCCCGCATGGCGGCCGATCAGCGGCGAGCCGACACCCACCACCACTTCGGCCATCACGACATCCTGGGACTGAAGATGTTCGGCCGAGGGGCGTTCGGACGCCGCGAAATCCAGCCCCGCCGCCCGGGCGCGGCGGGTGATCGCCTCGCTTTCGCCGCGGACCAGCAGCACGTCGCCGGTTGAAATCTTCTGCCGGGCCATGGCGCCGAAAATCCGCCGGTCGTCGCGGATCAGGCCCACCACCGTCAGATCGCTGTCGGTCCAGGATGCCTCGGCCTCGCCCACCGTCCGGTCGATCAGGCTGGAGCCGGGCTTGACGGTCAGTTCGGTCATATAGGCACCGACATCCATCAGATCGGCGACGGCCCCCTTGCCCATCCGGTCGCCCGGGATCAGCCGCCAGCCGAGCAGCGCCATATAGACCAGCCCCGCCAGCGCCGCCGGCAGGCCGACCCAGGCGAAATCGAGCAGATGATAGGGCTCCCCCATCGCCTGGGCGCGAAAACCCGAGACGATGACGTTGGGGGGCGTGCCGATCAGCGTGACCATGCCGCCCAGCACCGTGGAGAAGGCGAGCGGCATCAGCACGCCGGCCGGCGACCGCCCGGCCTTGGTGGTGCTCTGGATGGCGATCGGCATCAGCAGGGCCAATGCGCCCACATTGTTCATGAAGGCCGAAATCACCGCGCCGATGCCGCAGAGAACCAGGATATGGGTAACGGTGTTGGCCGAGGCCTTGCGCACCAGCCCGGTGAGCGGTTCCAGCGCCCCGGTCAGGGCCAGCGCCCTGCTGATCGCCAGCACGGCGGCGACGGTGATCACCGCGTCATGGCCGAAGCCCGAGAAGGCCTCTTTGGCCGGGACCAGCCCCAGCACCACGCCTGTCAGCAGCGTGCCCAGGGCTACGAGGTCGTAGCGCGGCCGCCCGAGCACGAACAGGACCAGCGCGATGACGAGCAGCGCACTGATCAGGATCTGGTCCAGGGTCATTCAGGTGTCTTTCCGGGCGGCCATGCTTGGGTTCGAGGGTTGCCGATGCGCCGTCTTCGGTCAACGCTGTTGTGCCGGACGGCTGCTTGTCGCAGGCTTGGCGCACCTCATCTCCCTCTGCAGTTCCATCGAATTCTCGCGAGGATCGCATGACCAGCCCGATCGACCTGTTCTACTGGCCGACCCCCAATGGATGGAAGATCTCCATCGCGCTTGAGGAACTGGGCCTGCCCTATACGGTCAGGCCGGTCAACATCGGTGCCGGTGATCAGTTCCAGCCCGACTTTCTGAAATTCAGCCCGAACAACAAGATGCCGGCGATCATTGATCCCGAGGGTCCGGAAGGCCGGCCGATCTCCATCTTCGAATCCGGGGCGATCCTGATCTATCTGGCCGAGAAGACCGGCCGGTTGATGCCGGCCGCCCCCCGCGGCCGCTATGCCGTGCTGGAGTGGCTGATGTTCCAGATGGGCGGCGTCGGGCCGATGCTGGGCCAGGCACATCATTTCCGCCAGTACGCGCCCGAGAAGATCCAGTATGCCATCGACCGCTACACCAACGAGGCAGGCCGGCTTTACAACGTGCTGGACAAGCGGCTCTCGGAAACCGAATGGGTCGCGGGCGACGATTATTCCATCGCCGACATCGCGATCTTCCCCTGGATCGTGCCGCATGAGCGCCAGGGCCAGTCTTTCGACGAGCGCCCGCATCTGAAGCGCTGGTACGAGACCATGAAGGCACGGCCCGCGGTCTCCAAGGGGCTGGACGTCGGCAAGGAGCTGCGCAGCGGCAGCGCCACCGACCCCAAGGCCTTCCAGACCCTGTTCGGTGCCGCCCAGTATCAGAAGCGTTGATATCAGAAGCGTTGATGGCCGGCGCGCTGATCCGGGCCCCCGATGACGGCGTAAGTTGAGTGAGACGGTTCGGGGTGTGCCGATCGTCACCATCCTGCCTCATCTCCTGGTGCAGGATGGACAGGCCCACCCCACCTCTCTTATCCATCGTCCCGTCGCTGTCCGACCAGGCCGGAGCCCGCGCATGACCGATCGATCGACCGCCCCTGCCCGCCGCCGCCGGCCGTTCCGCCGGCCCGCCGGCAGGCGCGCCCGCACCTTCGCGGCCCTGGCGGCCCTGATCCTGCCGGGCTGCGCGGCGCTCGACCCCAGGCCGGTCACGGTCGATCAGCGCATCGCCGCCTTCCCGACCACGGGGCTCGACCTGGAACGGCCGGTCACGCTGCGCTGGTCGGACGAACAGGTGCCGTTCATCGAGGCCGAAACCGATCGCGACCTGGCCTATACGCTGGGTCTGGTCCATGCCCATCTGCGCCTGGCGCAGATCAGCCTGATGAAGCGGGTATCGCAGGGCCGGCTGTCGGAAATGGGCGGGCCGGTCGCCAACGACATCGACCATGCGCTGCGCATCCTGGGCTTCGGCCGCGGCTCGGCCGCGACCGCGCAGGCGCTCGCGCCCGATACCCGCATCTGGGTCGAGGCCTTCGTGAAGGGGCTGAACGACTATCAGGACCGCCTGGCCCGGGCCGGTGGCCCCTGGCCGCCGGAATTCGGCCTGCTGGGCATCCGGGCCGAGCCCTGGACGGTGGAAGACGTCCTCACCATCGGCCGGCTGGCCGGCACCGACATCAACTGGCTGGCCTGGGCCGGGCTGCTGCGCGAGCGCGCCCGCAACGGCCCGCAGGATCCGCGCTGGCGCGAAACCTGGGCCCGCGCCACCGATGCCGGCCATGGCAGCGTGGTCAGCTTTCCCGCAAACGAGACCCATGCGCGGCTGGAACGTCTGCTGACCGAACTCGCCGGCCTGTCGCGTACCGGATCGAATTCGGTGGCCGTTTCGGGGCAGATGACCGAAAGCGGATCGGCGATCATCGCCAACGACCCGCATCTGGGCATGAGCCTGCCGAATTTCTGGCTCCTGGCGGGCATGCGCTCCCCCTCCTACCAGGCGGTGGGCATGATGCCGCCGGGGCTGCCCTTCGTCGCCGTCGGCCGCAGCCCCTGGCTCGCCTGGGGCGGCACCAATATGCGGGCGCTGTCGAGCGAGCTGTACGATGTGTCGGCCCTGCCCGCCGATGCCTTCCGGACCGAGACCCACACCATCCGCACCCGCTTCTGGTTCGATAAGACCGTGACCGTCCGCGTCTCGCCCTATGGCCCGGTCGTGTCCGACAGCGAGATGATCCCGTCGCGCCCGGGCGAGGCGATCGCGCTGCGTTGGCTGGGCCATGACGTCTCGGACGAGATCGGCGCCCTGCTCGGCGCCATGCGCGCCCGAACCGGCGAGGAATTCCGGGCGGCCTTTGCCGGCCGCTATGCGGTTTCGGCGCAGAACATGCTGTGGGTGGACACCGACGGCCATGTCGGCCAGGTGCTGGCGGCCCGGCTGCCGGTCCGGCCCGACGGCATCCCCCAGGATCTGGTGGCGCGCGCCGGCGACCCGGATCGCGACTGGGCACGCTTCGTCGATGCCGGCGAACTGCCGGCGGCCCGCGACCCCGCGGCAGGGTTCCTGGCCAGCGCCAACAACCGGCCGACCGATACCGACCGGCTGGTGCCGATCGGGCTGTTCTTCTCGGCCGATGAACGGGTGCGGCGCCTGCAGAGCGTGGTGCGCGACACCACGCCGGTGTCGGTCGACGATCTGAAGCGGTTGCAGCAGGACGTGACCTCGGATTTCGCCGAAGCGCTGGCGGCGATGCTGGCCGCAGCCGCGCGTGACGCCGGTGTCGCCGGCGATCACCGCAGCCTGGAGCTGATCACCGGCTGGGACGGCGCCTATGCCGCCGATGCCGCGGCACCGGTCGCCTTCGAAGTGCTGCTCTCACGCGTGGCGGCGGGGGTCTATGGCGGGGCCGAGGCGAGTGACGGCCGCTTTGCCTTCGCCTCCAGCTGGACCCAGCTCAACCGCTATCTGGCGGCCGACCTGGCGGCCCTGCCCGAAGCCGAACGCCGCCGGATCCTGGAGGACGGCCTCGCCGCCGCCGATGCGGCGCTGGACGACTATCCCGCCTGGGGCGACATGCACCGGTTGCGCCTGTCGCATCTGCTGGGCCAGGCGCCGATGATCGGCAGCTTCTTCACCTATGGCGACTGGCCGGTCGGCGGATCGCGCGAGACGCCGATGAAGACCGCCCATGATCTGGTGGAAGAGCTGCACGCCGCCCGCTATGGCGCCCAGTCGCGCCATGTCTCGGACATGGGCGACCCGGATGCCAACTGGTTCGTGCTTCTGGGCGGCCAGGACGGCTGGCTCGGCTCCAGCACCTTCGCCGATCAGGTGCCGCTCTGGCGCGGGGGCGACTATCTGAAACTGCCGCTGACCCCGCCCGCCGTGGCCGAACGCTTCCCGCGGCGGCTGGACCTCACCCCCGATCAGAGTTGATCGGCAATAACCAGTCTGGCAGCGATCAGCGCTTCGCCCGATAGCCAGGCTCCCACGGCGCTGGCCGCCTGAGCAATTCGGCTATGTCGGCAACCGGCTCGGCCGGACGGGACAGCGCGGCCAAAAAGTCGGCAAGAGAATCCGGTGTCATGCCGATTATCCCCCGGTCCAGGGCCGAATCCTGGGTCACGAGCGGACTCGCCCGCATCAAGAAGTCCTTATGGTCATGGGCATTCATGGTCGCCTCCTTCCTGCCGAAGGATGCCCCTCCGTCTCGCTGAACGCAATACGGGCAGGCTGCCGCCCCAGGGCAATCGGGTGAAACTGTGCGTGACAGGACGGAAAAAGTCTGAATCTCTCATTGTCGACGTTGTTGGCTTGGGAGGGATGGATGGAACCGTGTGGGGCCTTGGGCGAAGCGATTGGGTTTCTTGAGCATTTTGAGGAGCTTCCGGACGGGCGGCAAGCTGGCAAGATTGTGTATCCGCTTGATGAGGTTCTGCTTCTGAGCCTTCTGGCGGTGCTGGCGGGAGCGGA